>JANPNF010000126.1:0-7567 GCA_031427315.1 Burkholderiales bacterium
CATCAACACGCCGGTGGCGCACAGCGCGCCTGCGATGCCGCAACTCCAGGTCAGCCGCTTGACCTCGCCGAAGCCCGAGAAGCGCCACATGCCGCGGGGCACGCCTGCCGCGACGAACACCGACAGGTAGGTCACCACGACACCCAGCAGCACCCAACCGTCATAGCTGGGACGCTGACTCCACCAGCGCTCGAAGCCCAGCCGAAACAGGTAGGTGAAGTTCCAGCAGAGGACGATCACTGCGGCGTCGATCAGCAGCGTCAGCGGCCGACGGTGCGGGCGCCAGCGGGCCAGGAAACGATCAATGCGGTGCCAGACCATGAACAGCTGATTATGTTGGCGCGGTGGCCGATGGCGCGGCCGTCGGTGCCGTCATCACGATGCAGGGTTCCGTATCCACAGCGCTCGCAGCGTGGCAGCGATCAGCCGCAGATCGCCCCTGAAGCTGGCGTCATCCACATAGCGCGCCGACAGCTGCAGCTTGGCCGGCATCACCACCTCGACGTACTCGCGCTCGGGATCGGCCGCGCGCGCGAGCCGCGCTGATTCGTCGCGGAACGCCAGCGATGCCGGGTCGGTGATGCCGGGGCGCACGCTCTGCACCTTGTCGCGCAGGACGGCTGGGTACAACGCCACATAGCGAGGCACTTCAGGGCGTGGGCCGACCAGGCTCATGCGGCCGGCGAACACATCGATCAACTGCGCCAGCTCGTCGAGCTTGGTGCGACGCAGAAGCGCACCGACGCGGGTGATGCGCGGGGCGGCGCCCACCGTCAGTTGGGCCGTGGCCGCTTCGGCGGTGGTGTCCCAATGCACCATCGTGCGGAACTTGTGGATGCGAAATTCGACGCCGTGACGCCCGACCCGCACCTGCCGGAAGAACACCGGCCCGGGCGAATCCAGCTTGATCGCGATGGCCATGGCCAGCAGCACTGGCGCCAGCAGCAGCAGGCCGAGGCCCGAAGCCAGCACATCAAACAGACGCTTCGCCATCGTGGGAACGGCGACTTCAGCCCAGCAGCGAGCGCACCGCATCGATCACGCGCTGCACCTCGGCGGGAGTCATGCGGGTGTACAGCGGCAGGCTCAGCATCCGCTCGTAGGCGTGCTGGCTGTGCGGAAACTGTTGCGGTTGCAAGGCATAGCGGTCGCGCCAGTAAGGCTGCAGGTGCAGCGGGATGTAGTGCACGCTGCAGCCGATGCCAGTGGCGTACAGGCCATTGATCAGCTCATCGCGCGTCAGCTTCGCATCGTCGGCCAAACGCAGCACATACAGATGCCAGGCGTGCGTGTCGCCGGGCAAGGGCTGCGGCGGCGTGATCACCGGCAGGTCGGCGAAGGCCGCGTCGTAGCAGGCGGCGATTTCGGCACGAGTTTGCTGGAATGCACCTGCGCGCTTCAACTGGTGGATGCCGATCGCCGACGCGATGTCGGTCAGGTTGTACTTGAAGCCGGGCGCGGTCACCTCGTAGTACCAGCTCGGCACCTTGGCAGTGAAGCGGTCGAAGGCGTCGCGGTTGATGCCGTGCAGCCGCATCAACTGGATGCGTTTGGCCAGCTCAGCATCGCGCGTCACCACCATGCCGCCCTCGCCGGTGGTCATCGTCTTGTTGGCGTAGAAGCTGAACACCGTGGCGTCGCTCGCCAGCGTGCCGACGAGCCGGCCGCCACAGCTGGTCGGCAGCGCGTGGGCCGCGTCTTCGACGACCTTCAAGCCGTGCCGTCGTGCCAGCGGCAGCAGCGCCTCCATGTCGGCCGCGAGCCCGGCGTAGTGCACCGGCATCACCGCCTTCGTGCGCGGGGTGATCGCCGCTTCAACGGCAGCGACATCGATGCACAAGGTGGCCGGGTCGATGTCGACCAGCACCACGTCGGCACCCAGGTAGCGCACCACCTCGGCAGTGGCGGTGAAGGTGTGCGTGGTGGTGATGACCTCGTCACCCGGGCCGATGCCGAGCGCTTCAAGTGCCAGGTGCAGCCCGGCGGTGGCCGAGTTGACGGCCATCGCGTGCAGCGGCGCATCAGTCGGGTTCGAGGCGCCGAGAAAGGCGCTGAAATCTTCTTCGAATCGCCGCGTCTTCGGCCCGGTGGTGATCCAGCCTGACTTCAGAGTGTCGACGACTTCAGCGATCTCGTCGTCGCCGATGTCGGGCAGGGCGAAGGGGATGAAGGGGGTTGAGGGCAGGGTCGTCATCGAGGTTTGCCAATCCAGCAGAGCAGGTGGGTGCGCAGAAACGGCAACGCATTAAACAGCCAGTAGACCGCCGGGCTGATGCGGCAGACGCAGCGACTGATCGGCGGCGCCAACGTGACCCGCCGGGCGTCGATGCGGCCCTGCGGAAACAGCGCCTGCACCCGCGCCAGCGGCACGCCGCGCACATCCGGGTTGCGCGGGTTGTTGTAGGTGAAGTCGTACCAGAGCACGGCGCCGCCGGGACGGACCCAGCGCCACATCGCATCGGCCAGCCGCTGCTGGAAGGCGTCGTCGAGCAACGAGCTGAACACCGTCGATTGATACGCCAGATCGAAGCTGGCGTCCTCCAACGGCAGCTGGGTGGCATCGCCTTCGTGCAATAGGGTCGAGGCTGGCAGCTGGCGACGCGCCGCTGCCGCACGCTCGGGCAGCAGTTCATTGCCGACCAGCCGGTTCGCGTCGAAGCCGAGGCTGGCAAGTTCGAGCAGGTTGCCGCCGCTGCCGCAGCCGATTTCCAACACCCTCAACTGGTCCAGTGGCTGCGCCGCGTGGCATGACAGCAGGTTCAGCATGACCCGCTGTCGCTGCTGCCGCGCCAGCAGCACCTCGGGGCGCAGCGGGCTATAGAGGTCAGCACCAACGCCGCGCGCTTGTTGCCGCTCCGCACGCCGGGCGTAGCGTTGGGCCACCGCCATCGGTTCGTCGTTCTGCTCAGGCGTGGTCATCACATGCGGATTGTCAGCGGGTGAGCCGTGTCGCGGCCGCGCCCGGCGTGCGCCGCAACAGCAACACCTCGATGAGCGCCCGACCGAAGCCCAGGCCGTACCCCAGGTGCATACAGGCAATGGCCGTGGCAACTCCTGCGATGTCGCGCAGCCGATGCGGCGCACGCGCGACCATGGCGGCGTTGGCAAGCGCCGCGACGGCGTACACCGCGAGCACACCCGCCAGCGCCCCTTGCGCCAGCATCGACCACGGCGCCAGCAAGGCCAACACGGCAAGGCCGGCCACGAAAGCGAACGGTGCCAGGTGGCGGGGCGACGCCGGCAGCCGGTGCTTGCGGATCACTAGCACCTTCCAGTAGCCATACTGATAGAACTGTTGGAACAGTGCCGCGAACGAGCCGCGCGGCGTGTAGCTGGACCGAATGGCCGCGCTCTGCCAGACGTCACCCCCAGCACGCACGATGCGCAGGTTCAACTCGTCGTCCTGGTTGCGCACCAGCGACTCGTCGAAGCCACCCAGTCGCAGCAACTCCTCGCGGCGCCAGGCGCCGAGGTAGACCGTGTCCACCGCCCCACTGAAATCGACACGCCGGGATGCTGCGCCGCCCGAGCCGAAGCGACTTTGAAATGCCAGCGCAATCGCCGCCCGCGGCCAACCTTTGCCCACCGGTCGCCAGGGCCCGCCGACACAGCTAGCGCCCGTTGCCTTTAAAGCGGCCAGGCACTCGGCGATGTAGTCACTGGCATAGGTGGTGTGCACATCCATGCGCACGATCACCTCGCCGCGTGCCGCTTCGATGGCGAGATTCAGGCCGGTCGAAACGATGCGCTGCGGGTTGTTCAGGACCTGCAAGCGCGCATCGTCGGCGCATAAGGCTGTCAGCAGCTCGCGTGTGCCGTCGTCGCTCTGGCCATCGGCAATCAGCACCTGCAACGCCCAGCCCTTCGGCAAGCTCTGAGCCAGCACGCCCGCGCAAAACGATTCGACGTGCGCCCGCTCGTTGCGACACGGCACGATCACGTTGACGCAGCGATCCGGCACGGTCACGCGGCCTGCCCTCGCGAGCACTCGCTCCGCGCGAGCTGGTCATACAACGACACCATGGCGTCCATTTGCACAGCGCGGGAGCCGTCAGCCTCCATGCGGCGTCGGTTGCTCTGGCCGACGCGGCGGGCCAGTTCGTCATCGTCGCACCAGGCTCGCAGCACCCGCGCCAAGGCCTGCGGATCACCGGCCGGCACCAACGCACCGTCACCCGCATCGAGCCACTGCCGGTTGGCCGGCAGGTTGGAGGCGACGACCGGCAAGCCGCACGCCATGCTTTCGAGCACCGACACCGAGGTGGCGTCGCTGTGGGGCACCGACACCGATGCTTTGCAGGCCTGCATCACTGCGCCCATGCCCGCATCGTCGAGCTGTCCGTGAAACGTCACCTGCGCACCCACGCCGAGCGAATGCACCAGAGCGCGCAGCTCGGCCTCTTGCGATCCCCCGCCGAGCAGGTGCAGGTGGGCTGCGCAACCCGCAGGCAGCAAGGCCAAGGCGCGCACGATCGCATCGATTCGATAGTTCGGCTCCCACGCCCGCAAACTGACGATCTGGAAGCTCGGCTTGCGCCGCCAGTCCGATGGGGCGAACCGCGCCAGATCGGCACCCCAGTGAATCTGCTTCAGCGGAGCCCTCGGCCGGTAGGCCCGCATCGCTGCCAGCAGATCGAGCGAGTCGCCCGTGATCAGATCGGCGCGACGCAGCGTCCAGCCGGTCAGCCAACGAAGCAACGCATTCCCCTGGGGCGTCACCAGGATGTCGCTGCCCCACGCCGTCATGACCAGCGGATGTCGTCCGCAGCGCGCGGCCAGGTAGCCGTACGAAGTGATGTAGTGGGCATGAACGATGTCGGGATCGAGCGCGGTCACCATCTCGCGCACCTGACCGACGCGCAGCAGCCAGTCGACCGACCGCCGTACCGGCGCAAGCACCCGCTGCTCGACCCCGTCGATCGGATGCGGACGCGCTGTGACCAACGACACGCGCCAGCCGCGCGCCATCATTTCGGCGCACCAACGCCGCACATGAACGCTCGTGGCGTCACCCAGCAAGCACAGATGCGGTGCCTTTTTCATCGCTCGGATGTCGGCGGAAAAACGAACGGGCCTGCCCAGGCTTCGTAGTGCGTGAGAAGCTCAGGATGCAAGCGCAAATACGGACCGTCCAAATCGCGTGTGTCTCCGACCACCCTGGCCGGGTTACCGGCCAGGATCGCAAAGTCAGGAAATACGCCTTTGACCACTGCCTGCGCCGAGACCAAGCTGCCACGTCCGATAACGGAGCCTGGAAGCACGACACTGTGCGCCCCCAAGAAGCTGTAGGCACCAATCTGCACCGGTGCTTCGAAGTAGGCATGCTTGCTTTGAGCTTGCGCGTAGCTGCGGCCATAAAGCCGAATGGCCACATGGCTCGAATGAGTGAAAACACCGGTGAAAAACCCGATCTGGCAGCCCTCGCCGATGCTCAATCCCCAGCTGGCATCGAGCACGCTGAAATGACCGACGAAGACGTGGTCGGCAACGTCCAAGCGCTCGCGCGCAAAGATGCTGGTGTGGTTGCTGATACGTGTGTTTGGTAAGTACACGCCGTCTCCGCGCACGAAACCCCACACCATTCGCGGCCCTATAAATTGGAGAACAAGCCGCTTGAGTGGCTGCCAGCAACGTCGGCCCCAGGAAGCTTGTCGTGTCATCGTGTTACCTTTCGACCAGCGGTGCGGGCAGCTTCGCCATGGGCCAGCAAGCCAAAGACCAAAAGTAGAACGCAAAGTACGGCAGCATGCCGGCGGACACCGCCCACGCCGCGCCTTGCAATCCGCCGAATTGCAGACCGATACACAGCGCTCCTAAAAACATCAACTGTCCCAGCAGTGCCAGACGCAGCGCCCAGCCCTGCGCCTGCCACGCCAACGTCACCACGGCCAGCGGTGATGCGACGAAATGCAAGCCGATGTAGGGGGCCAATGCGCGCGCTAACTCGCCCGCCTCGCGCCAGGGCTCGCCGAACAGCGCAGCGAACAAAGCGGGGCCGAATGCGACCAACCCGAGCACCAGCGGCAACGCCAGCGCCATCAACACCCACATCACCTGCCGCACCGCCTGACGTGCACTTGCCTCGTCGGCACGGACGAGGCTGGGATAAAGCACTTGCGACACCGCACCGCCGACCAGGGTGGCAGGTGCTTTCAAGACGCGCATCGCGAGGCCCCAAAACCCGACAGCGGCATCGCCCGACCACCAAATCAGCAGCAACACGGTCAGGGTGTCTTGCAGAGCGCCACTGAATGCGTGCGGCGCGTTCAGCAGCGGGAAGCTGCGGTGACATTTGGCGGCTGCGAACCAGTCGGCGCGTGGCACACGCCACAGTCCCCTCCAGCCGCCTGCGGGTGCGGGGCGGTGCAGCAGCGCCAGAGTCGCCACGTTGGCAAGCACCGGGCCAGCGATCAAACCATGCGCGCCGGTGCCGGGTACAGCGAACGCGCCACCGACCTGCGCCAGCGCGGCGCCACCGTACTGCACCACGCGCGCGCCCGCCAATGCGCTGAAGCGCTGTCCGCGCGTGGCCCACAAGGTCAGGCATTGCACGGCACCCGCGCTGGCCACCATCCAGGGCAGCCAGAGCCAGACCGTCGACATCGTGTCGAGGCTCAACCACAGAGCCAGCGGCACGCACAGCAGCGTCACCGCAACCAACACGCGAATGCACAGCGCCAGCAGGCTACGGGCGCGTTCAGCGTCGACTTCGAGCGGCAACGCGTACTCGTAGCGAGCACAGGCAACCACGCCGATGTTGGCGGCGACAGCGGTGAAAATGGTGAATTGACCGAACTGCTCAGGCGTGTACAGCCGCGTGAGCACCGGGGCGAGCGCCAGCGGCAGTGCCTGCGCGAGCGCCGAGCCAGTCAGAAGCGTCAGTGTCGATCTAAGCAGAGGCGGCACAGGCGACCCACGAAGCACAGCAGCAGATCGATGTGAGAGGTGATGCCAAAGTCATGCCCGCAGCGTACGGGATCGCCCGCCGGTTGCACAGCGCAAACGACCGCGTCAAACCACCACTTCACTCACCAGCCCGCACACCCCGTCGCGCAGCACATAGCGCTCACCGGTCGTCGGGCAGCTAGCGATGCCGTCGCCCTTCAACGGCAGGGCCAGCGGCTCGCCGTGGCGGCTCATCCAGCCGATCTGGCGGGCGGGCACACCGAGCACCAACGCGTAATCGGGCACATTGCGGCTGACTACCGCGCCGGCGCCGACGAAGGCGTGGCGGCCGATGGTGGTGCCGCACACCACGGTGCAGTTGGCGCCCAACGTCGCGCCCTGGCGGATCAGTGTCTTGCACAGCTGGCTGTCTCGCGACACCGCGGCGCGCGGGTTAAACACGTTGGTGAACACGACGCTCGGGCCGCAGAACACATCGTCTTCCAGCGTCACCGCGTCATACACCGACACGTTGTTCTGGATGTTGACGTTGCGCCCGATGCTGACTTCATTGCCGATGTAGACACCCTGGCCCAGCGCACAGTCGGCGCCGATACGCGCGCCGGCGCACACATGGGCGAAGTGCGACACCCGGGTGCCCGCACCGAGCTGCGCACCAGGA
>JANPNF010000127.1:0-7971 GCA_031427315.1 Burkholderiales bacterium
TGACCGAGCAGCTGATCGGCTTTCCGCGGCACCTGAGCCAGCACCCTGGTGGCTTCGTGATCTCGCGCGGGCCGCTGGCGCAGCTGGTGCCGATCGAGAACGCCGCGATGGCAGACCGCAGCGTCATCCAGTGGGACAAGGACGACCTCGATGCACTCGGCCTGCTGAAGGTCGACATCCTGGCGCTCGGCATGTTGACAGCGCTGCGCCGCTCGCTCGACCTCATCGGCCACAAGCTCGGCCACCGCTTCGAGCTGCAAGACGTGCCGGCTGAAGACACCGCCACCTACGACATGATCTGCAAGGCCGACACCGTGGGCGTGTTCCAGATCGAAAGCCGCGCGCAGATGAGCATGCTGCCGCGTCTGAAGCCGCGCCAGTTCTACGACCTGGTGGTCGAGGTGGCGATCGTGCGGCCCGGCCCGATCCAGGGCGGCATGGTGCATCCGTATCTGCGGCGGCGCGACGGGTTGGAGCCGGTCAGCTACCCGAAGCCGGAAATCGAAATTGCACTGTCGCGCACGAAGGGCGTGCCGATCTTCCAGGAACAGGTGATGCAGCTCGCGGTGCTGGCTGCCGATTTCACGCCCGGCGAGGCCGACGCCCTGCGCCGCGGCATGGCCGCCTGGAAGCGCAAAGGCGGGCTCGGCCCGTTCCACGAACGGCTGGTCGGCCGCATGGTCGAGAAAGGCTATGAGCGCGATTTCGCCGAGAGCATCTTCAAGCAGATCGAAGGCTTCGGCGAATACGGATTTCCTGAAAGCCACGCGGCCAGTTTCGCGTTGCTGGTCTATGCCAGCAGCTGGATCAAATGCCATCACCCCGATGCGTTTTTGGCGGCCTTGCTCAACAGCCAACCGATGGGCTTCTACCAGCCCGCGCAGCTGGTGCGCGATGCGCGCGAACACGGCGTGGAGGTGCGGCCGGTCGATGTTCGGTTCAGCCTGTGGAGCAGCAGCCTGGAAGGGCAGGAACTCGGTGTGCGCCCGGTGCGCCTCGGGTTGAGTCGCATCAGCGGCCTGGGGCCAGAGGTGGCCGAGCGCATCGTGCAGGCGCGAGCGGGTGGCGGTGCGTTCAGCGACCTCGAAGACCTGACTCGCCGCGCCGCGCTCGGTGCGCACGATCTGAAGCTGCTGGCCGATGCCGATGCCTTGCGCGGGCTGGTGGTGCAAGTGCAAGTGCAAGCGCAAGCGCAGGCGGGCAGCGGTGCGTCGTCACCGATGGGTCACCGCCATCAAGCCGCCTGGGCGGTGGCCGCGATCGATCCCCGGCCGACCGCACTGCTGCGCGATGTGCGCCGCCATGAAGCCGCCACTGAGGCATTCCCGCCCGCGCTGGCTGCGCCCAGCGCTGCCGAGGAGATGCGCGCCGATTACCGCAGCCTGGGCCTGACGTTGAACCGCCACCCGCTCGCGCTGCTGCGCCCGCAGCTCGATGTGTTCAAGATCCAGACCGCTGCCGTGTTGCGTGGCTACCCGAGCGGGCGCATCGCGCGCGCCAGCGGCCTCGTCACCCATCGCCAGCGGCCGGGCACCGCCAAAGGCACTGTCTTCGTCACCCTGGAAGACGACACCGGCAGCATCAATGTGATCGTCTGGCCGGCGGTGGCGCAGGCCCAGCGCCAGCCGCTGCTGGCGGCAACCCTGCTGACCGTCTACGGTCAATGGCAGCGCCACAGTGACAGCGCTGACAACCACGCGGTGATGCACCTGCTGGCCACCAAGCTGATCGACCACACCGCCTTGCTTGAAGGCTTGACGACGCGCAGCCGCGATTTCCGCTGAGCTGATCGCGGTGCGACAGGGAACCACCACGGTTCATCGTGTGAGTAAATGTGTTCGCCGTAGGAGGGCACGCATCACAAAACGTCACAGATTCTGAGTGGCTGCGCTGCACAGGCTCTCTAGAGTCGCTACCAGTTCGTACCACGGTGGTTTTCAGCCACGGGCCGTGGCATCAGTGGCAATCAACTCACAGGTTTTCTCATGTTCAACCCTAGAAACGGTTTGTATGGCTTCATCGCCGTGGTGGCTTTGGTGGTGGTAGCTTGTCAGCCCAAAGAAGGGTCGGCAGAAAAAGCAGGCAAGGCTGTCGACAACGCGGCTCAGAAAGCTGGCGATCAAATCGAGAAGGCCGGCGACAAGATCAAAGACGCCGTCGACGACGCTAAAAAGTAGGGCAACCAGCGCGCCTCGACTCGGCGCGGGCCCTTTGGTGCGTTGCTGCGGCGAGCAGTGCATCTTTCGATAGAGTGCGGTGTGTTTTCCTCCGACTCTGCACTCTCGCCATGCTCTTCCTTCTGTCTCCCGCCAAGACGCTCGATTACCAAAAATATGCGCTCATGGCCGGTGCGTCTACACCGCAGTTTGTCTCCCAATCGGCCGAACTGATCAACCTGTTGAAGACCAAAAGCGTTGCCGACATCGCAGCGCTGATGGATTTGTCTGAACCACTCGCTGCCCTGAACGTTGGCCGTTATGGCGTGTGGAGCCCCCGCTTCACCGTGAAGAACAGCAAGCCCGCGGTACTGGCTTTCAATGGCGACGTTTATGAAGGCCTCGACGCAGCGTCGCTGGCCGAAGACGATCTGGTCTGGGCGCAGCAACACCTGCTGATCCTCTCAGGGCTGTATGGCCTGCTGCGTCCGCTCGACAAGATGCAGCCCTACCGGCTCGAAATGGGCACCGCACTGACGAACGCACGGGGCAAAAACCTGTATGCCTATTGGGGCGACACGCTGGCCCGGCACATCAACCATCGGCTGAGGTCTGACCGGTCACCGGTGATCGTGAACCTGGCGTCGCAGGAGTATTTCAAGGCGGTGCAGCCGACGCCAAACAACGACTGGCTGAAGGCACGCGTAGTGGAGTGCGTGTTCGAAGACTGGAAAGCCGGGGAGTACAAGGTCATCGGCTTTTTCGCGAAGCGTGCGCGCGGCCTGATGGCGCGGTATGCGATCACGCAGCGGGTGCAAACGCCGCAAGCGCTGCACGCCTTCGACAGCGAGGGCTATGCGTTCGACGCAGCAGCCTCCGAGCCGCACCGGCTGGTCTTCCGCCGCAAGCTCTGAGCGGCCTCATGCCAGCCGCTCAGCAGATCACGCCGGCGCTGCGCCGCTGGATCGTTGAGCAGGCCCGTGCAGGCCAGACTCCCGGGAATTTGTTGCAGGCCATGCGCGACAGCGGCTGGTCGAGCGATGCGGCGCAGCAGGCGCTCGACGCCTCCCGGCACGCTGGCCTGGCCAGCCACCCCGAGGTCATCGGCCTGCCGCCAGCGGTTCGGGTGCCCGAGCCGCTGGCCGACGACGGCAGCCTGTTGCACGCCTTTGACGCGCCGACAGACCCGGTGGGCAGCGCGCTTGTCGGTGTCCGCGTGCTGACCAGCTTGTCGAACCCACGCATCGTCGTCTTTGGCGGGCTGCTGTCCGACGCGGAATGCGACGGCTTGATCGAGATGGCCGAGACGCGGCTCGCGCGTTCTGAAACCGTCCAGTCGCGCACAGGTGGCAGCCAGGTCAACGACGCGCGCACCAGCGAAGGCATGTTCTTCGAGCGTGAGGAAAATCCGCTGTGCGCACGCATCGAGCAGCGCATCGCGGCCCTGCTGGCCTGGCCGCTGGAAAATGGCGAAGGCCTTCAGGTGCTGCGCTACCGCACTCACGCTGAATACAAGCCGCATCACGACTACTTCGATCCGCTGCAGCCCGGCACGCCCACGGTGCTGCAACGGGGCGGCCAGCGTGTGGCCAGCCTGGTGATCTACCTCAACACACCGCCGCGCGGCGGTGCCACGGTGTTTCCCGAGGCGCACTTCAGCGTGCTGCCGATCAAGGGCCATGCGGTGTTCTTCAGCTACGACCGTCCCCATCCGATGACGCGCACGCTGCATGGCGGCGCGCCGGTGCTGGAAGGCGAGAAGTGGGTGGCCACGAAATGGCTGCGTGAGCGGCGCTTCGATTGAGTGATGCGCCGAACGACCTGCGCAGCCGTGTCAACCAGGATCAAAACGGCGCCGTTGAACCTGCAGAGCCGAACAATTCCGTTCGACCTGTCTCTCGACTTGCCACCTCATCAAGGAAACGCCACACCATGAAGAAGATCATTGCTGCCGTCGTTGTTGCCGCATCCTCTTTCGGCGCTTTTGCCGAAGCTCCCGCTGCTGCACCGGCCGCACCCGCCACGCCAGCCACTTCTGCTGCGCCCGCCACCGCTGCCGCACCGGCTGCGATGCCTGCTTCTGCTGCCAAGCATGAGCACAAGCAAAAGCATGGGCACAAGCATGGGCACGACGCTACGAAGGCGCCGGCTGCTGCAAAGCCTGCTTCGTCCTGAGCGGTTCGGCCCACAAAAAAACCCGGCTTCGGCCGGGTTTTTCATTGCCAGATCGGGTTGGCCGGTCAGCGTTTCGGCCCTGCTGAGCGCGGTGTGAAGGGCGCGCCACCATCGCGTCGTGGCTCGGCCCTGGGGCCAGACGGACGGGCCGCTGGGGTCGTCGCTCGACCGCCTTGCGTCGCGTTGCCGTCGCGCGCCGGAGCCCGTGCGGCCTGACCGCCGCCAGAGCCCGATCGCGCGGGCGCCGTACCGCCATAACCACCACCGCCACCACCGCTGCTTCCTGAGCGCGAAGGTGCCGAGCGGCCGTCATTGCGGCCACGGCCGGCATGACCGCCACCACCACCACCGCGACCACCACCACCGCTGGTGCGAAAACCACCGCGGCCGGCGCCTTCACCGATCACCATGCGACCCAGCACGATCGGCTCGGCCTTCTCGCCCACAGGCGGCGCAAAGCCTTCGACGATTTCCTTCGGAATCTCGCGCTTGATGAGCCGTTCGATGTCACGCAGGAAGCCATTTTCGTCGGGGCACACAAGTGAGATCGCCTCGCCCTGCGCGCCCGCGCGGCCGGTGCGGCCGATGCGGTGAACGTAGTCTTCCGGCACGTTCGGCATTTCGTAGTTCACCACGTGCGGCAGCATGTCGATGTCGATGCCGCGCGCGGCGATGTCGGTCGCCACCAGCACCGTCAGGTCACCGGTTTTGAATTCGGCCAGCGCCTTGGTGCGCGCGCCTTGGCTCTTGTTGCCGTGAATCGCCATCGCGCTGATGCCCTGCTTCTCTAAAAACTCGACCAGCTTGTTGGCGCCGCTCTTCATCCGCGTGAACACCAGCACCTGCTCCCAGTCGTTCGACTTGATCAGGTGCGCCAACAGGTCCTTCTTCATCTCGCGACCCACCGGGTGCACCTTCTGCGCAATGGTGTCGGCGGTCTGGTTGCGGCGCGCCACTTCGATCAAGGCGGGCTTGTTCAATAAGCGATCCGCCAGCGCCTTGATCTCGTCGCTGAATGTCGCCGAAAACAGCAGGCTCTGCTTTTGCGCCGGCACGATCGCCAACACCTTCTTGATGTCGTGGATGAAGCCCATGTCGAGCATGCGGTCGGCTTCGTCGAGCACGAAGATTTCGACGTGGCTCAAATCGAGTGTGCGCTGCTGGTGGTGGTCGAGCAGCCGACCCGGCGTGGCGACCAGGATGTCGACGCCGCGCTTCAGCTTGTCGATCTGCGGCTGCATGCCGACGCCGCCGAACATCACCATGCTGGTGAGCTTGCTGTACTTGCCATAAGTGCGCACGCTTTCCTCGACCTGGGCGGCGAGTTCGCGAGTGGGCGTGAGGATCAGCGCGCGGATCGGCAGCTTGCCCCGCGGGCCGCGCGGCGGCCCGCCTGGTGGCCCTTCGTCGCGCACGGCGGTTGCCATCAGGCGGTGCAGCATCGGCAGCGTGAAGCCGGCTGTCTTGCCGGTGCCGGTTTGCGCACCGCCGAGCAGATCGCTGCCCGACAGCACGACCGGGATCGCCTGCATCTGGATCGGCGTCTGGGTGGTATAGCCGTATTCAGCGACGGCACGCAACAAGGGCTCGGCGAGGCCGAGAGATTCAAAAGACATGAGGAGATTCCAAACAGCGGATCGGCCTGTCGCTCGAACATCGAGCGCCAGTCGCAGGCAGAGGGGTGTGAGGGGCGTTGCTGACGCAAAGGCCCAGTCAGGATGACAACAGCGCGGCGACTGGTTACCGCGTTTGCTGCGCGCAGTTTAACGGGTTATCCCTGACTGCTTGAGCGATCAGGCCGGTAAACGTGGGCCAATTGCAGCTGTACGCGCCACCGGCGCTGAATCGCTCATGCGGCGGTGACTTGCTTGGCCACCACGCTGCGGACATACAGAGTGTCGTAGCTCAAGTCGATCTCTCCTGGCCATGCGACCGAGCCACCGACCACCCGTGATTGCGTTACACGCGGTGGTCGGCATGAAAGGCATTCGGCGGCGTAGGTGGCTGGCAATCTATTGCCTCACCCCCTCGGGGCGCGCAAGCCACCGACGACAATATGCAGCGCTCGCGGCTGCGCTTTTGCGGCCCGCTTCCATCTCCCAAGGCAACCCATGGCTCAGTACGTATTTACGATGAATCGCGTCGGCAAGATCGTTCCGCCGAAGCGTCAGATCCTCAAGAACATTTCGCTGAGCTTTTTCCCCGGCGCCAAGATCGGCATGCTGGGCCTGAACGGCTCGGGCAAGTCGACGCTGCTGAAGATCATGGCCGGGGTCGACAAGGACATCGAAGGCGAAGCCACGCCGATGCCGGGCTTGAAGATCGGCTACCTGCCGCAAGAGCCGGTGATGAACCCCGACCAGACGGTGCGCGAGTCGGTCGAAGAAGGCATCGGCGGCGTGCTGGCCGCCAAGAAGCGGCTCGATGAGGTGTATGCCGAATACGCCGAAGAAAACGCCGACTTCGACGCGCTGGCGGCCGAGCAGGCCGAGCTGGAAGCGATCATTTCATCGGCAGGTTCCGAGAACACCGACTTGCAGTTGGAACTGGCCGCCGACGCGCTGCGCCTGCCGCCGTGGGAAGCGGTGGTGGGCAAGCTCTCAGGCGGTGAGAAGCGCCGTGTGGCGTTGTGCCGCTTGCTGCTCTCCAAGCCCGACATGCTGCTGCTCGACGAGCCGACCAACCACCTGGACGCCGAGTCGGTCGACTGGCTGGAGCAGTTTCTGAGCCGCTTCAGCGGCACAGTGGTGGCGATCACCCACGATCGCTACTTTCTCGACAACGCGGCCGAGTGGATCCTCGAACTCGACCGCGGCTCGGGCATTCCATACAAGGGCAACTACAGCACTTGGCTGGAGCAGAAAGAAGCCCGCATCGAGCAGGAACAAAAGACGGAAGACGCCCGCACCAAGGCGATGAAAAAGGAGCTGGAGTGGGTGCGCCAGAACCCGAAAGGCCGGCAGGCCAAGAGCAAGGCGCGGCTCGCCCGCTTCGAAGAACTGAGCGACACCGACTACCAAAAGCGCAACGAGACCAACGAGATCTTCATCCCGGTGGGCGAGCGGCTGGGCCATGAAGTCATCGCGTTCGAGAACGTGACCAAGAGCTTCGGCGACCGGGTGCTGATCGACAACCTGAGCTTCCAGGTGCCGGCGGGCGCCATCGTCGGCATCATCGGGCCGAACGGCGCCGGCAAGTCGACGCTGTTCCGCATGATCAATGGGCAAGAAAAGCCCGACAGCGGCAGCGTGAAGATCGGGCCGACCGCACGCATGGCGTTTGTCGATCAAAGCCGCGAATCGCTGGCCGCTGACAAGACGGTGTGGCAAGACGTGTCGGGCGGGCTCGACAACATCGTCGTCGGCAAGTTCGTGATGCCGAGCCGCGCCTACATCGGCCGCTTCAACTTCAAAGGCAACGACCAGCAGAAGCTGGTCGGCAGCCTCTCGGGCGGCGAACGCGGCCGGCTGCATTTGGCGAAAACGCTGGCGCAGGGCGGCAATGTGCTGATGCTCGACGAGCCGTCGAACGACCTCGATGTGGAAACCCTGCGCGCGCTGGAAGACGCGCTGCTCGAATTCGCCGGCAGCATCATGGTAATCAGCCACGACCGCTGGTTTCTCGACCGCATCGCCACCCA
>JANPNF010000128.1:0-4588 GCA_031427315.1 Burkholderiales bacterium
CGAGCGCTACCGCGAACTGCTCGACGAGATTTTCAACAAGAAGGTGCTGAGCGAAGACTTTTCGCTCTACCTGCACCGGCCCACCGCCACCGACCCCAGCTTTGCGCCCGCCGGTTGTGAAAGCTTCTACGTGTTGTGCCCGGTGCCCAACCTGCAGGCCGACATCGACTGGGCCGTCGAAGGGCCGCGGCTGCGCGACCGCATCGTGGCCGCGCTCGGCCGCACGATCCTGCCGGGTCTGGCCGAGACCATCACCGCCGAGTTCAGCATGACACCGCGCGACTTCAAGCACGACTATCTCAGCGTCAACGGTGCGGGTTTCTCGGTGGCGCCGCTGTTCAGGCAATCGGCGTGGTTCCGCTTTCACAACCGGGCCGAGGGCATCCGCAACCTCTACCTGGTGGGCGCAGGCACCCACCCCGGTGCGGGGCTGCCCGGCGTGCTGTGCTCGGCGAAGGTGGTTGATGCGATGGTCCCGGTGGCCGAAATGGTCGTGCGGCAAGAGCCCCACATCGCATGAGCGCGATCAAATCCGCGGTGCCGTTGGGGGCGGTCTACGCTGCCGCTGACGAGATGCTGGCGCAGCGTGGCCACAGCTTCCACTGGGCGCGCCGGCTGCTCAGCGCCCAGCATGCAGAGCGCGCGACCCGGTTGTACGGCTTCTGCCGACGCATTGACGACGTGGCCGACGAAGCGACCGACGCGGCTGCGGCCCATGCCGCGCTGGCCGTCATTCGCCAAGCGCTGCAGGCGGGTGAGTGCGCTGATGCCAATACCGCCGAGACAGCCGAGACAGCCGACATGTTGCAACTGATGCGCGCCTGCAGCATCGACCCGGCCATCCTCTTGGAATTGATACGCGGTGTCGAAGGCGATCTGGGCAACGTGCGCGTCGCCGACATGGACGAGTTGCTGCGCTACTGCTACCGGGTTGCCGGCACGGTGGGCCTGATGATGACGGCGGCGCTCGATGTGACCGCGCCCGAGGCTTTGCCGCACGCGATCGACCTCGGCATCGCGATGCAGTTGACGAACATCTGCCGCGACGTGCGCGATGACGCCGTGCTGGGCCGGCGCTACCTGCCCGCCACGCTGGTGGGGCCGCTCGAACCCGCGGCGCTGATCGATCCGACGCTGCCCGTCAGGGCCATCGTCACCCATGCACTGCGCATGCTGCTTGAGGCGGCCGACCGCCACTACGCCAGTGGCGAGCAGGGTTTGCGCTACCTGCCGGCCGGCGCCCGCACAGGCATCCTGGTCGCCGCCCGGGTCTACCGCGGCATCGGCACCGTGTTGCGCGAGCGCGAGTTCGACTGCTGGTCATCACGGGCCACGGTCAGCACCGCCGGCAAATTGGCGATCACATTGCGTGCACTCGCTGCGACATCGACTGCGCAACCCACAGATGCGACGCAGCGGCCTATTGCACTGTCGGCGGGAGTTCCGCCACATCGCCCGGCTACGGCATGGGCCACGGAGATCGGCGTTGCAGACTAATCTCGACCTCGTCGTGCTGGGCGGCGGCTGCGCGGGGCTGAGCCTGGCGTTGCGGCTGGCCGAGCAACCCGGCCGTTGCCGGCAGGTGATGGTGATCGAGTCGCGCTCGGCCTACACCAACGACCGCAGTTGGTGTTTCTGGCGCCTGGGCCCGCACCGCTACGAGACGCTGGTCAGGCGCAGTTGGTCGCGGGTGGCAGTGCGTTCGTCATCGCAAACGGTGCAGGTCGCCTGTGCACACACGCCGTACCAGATGCTGGAGGCAGGCGCTTTCTACGACCACGCGTACCGGGCCATCGCAGCCAGTGATGGCGTGCGGCTACAGACGGGCGTGTCTGTGTTGGGGCCGCCCAGGCCGGTACCGGGTGGCTGGCGCGTCGAGACCTCAGCCGGTAGCCTGACGGCGGCACAGGTGATCGACACCCGGCCACCGGGCGCGCCCCGACACGGTGACTTGGCACTGTGGCAGTCTTTCCTGGGGCAGGAACTGGTCTGCGAGCGGCCGGTCTTCAACGCCAGCTGCGTTGAGCTGATGGACTTCGCGCACGATTCGCCTGGGGCTGTTGCCTTCACCTATGTCTTGCCACTGTCGCCTGATCGTGCGTTGGTCGAAACAACGCTGTTCGATCCGCAGCCGCGCGGGCCCGCCGACCTCGCGCGTCGCCAGCAGCAAGCCGTGCAGCACCTGTGTGGCGATGCGCAAACCCAGGTGGCGCGCACCGAAGCAGGCATCTTGCCGATGGGGATAGCGCTGCCGGCCACCGCACTAGGCCCCGGTCACGTGCGCGCCGGGCTGATGAGCGGTGCGGCGCGTCCCGCCACGGGCTACGCGTTCCAGCGCATTCAGCGCTGGGCCGACGGCTGTGGCGATGCGCTGCGCCGCGGCCACGCAGCAAGCGGGCACGAGCCCGATCCCTTGTTGACGCGTTTGATGGACCGCCTGTTCCTGGACGTGTTGCGAACCCATCCAGAGCGCGGGCCCGAGTTGTTCACGCGCCTGTTCGCGCGTACTGCCACACCCCGCATCGTGCGTTTCTTGAGCGACCGCGCCACTTTCATCGACCGCGTCGCCGTCGCTGCGTCCTTGCCCACGGGCTTGTTCCTGCGGCAACTGATGCTGCCCGCGCCGCCCAGGGCCGTGCAGTCCCAGCCGCTGTGACACCTGCGTTGGAGCTGCAGGGTCGGGTGTTCTGCGGGCTCGCGCTGGCGCTCTTCATCGCCAGCCTGCTTGGGGCCAGGCTGGAGCCCCGTCACGAACTGCTGGCGGCGGGCGCGCTGCTGCTGTTGCTGGGCATGCCCCACGGCGCTTTCGATGTCGTTTTCGCGCGCAAGCTTTTTGGTGTTGTTGATTTCAAAGGATGGGCACTGTTCTCGCTGTTCTACGTCGGCCTGTCTGCAGCCGTCGTGGGCCTCTGGGTGGTGATACCGACGCTTTTCTTGTGCGCGTTCCTGATCTTCTCCGCACTGCACTTCGGCGGTGACCCGGCACGCGGCGTCTCCAGGCTCACCCGCGGCTTGTACGGCGGCGCCGTGATCGTGCTGCCGGCTCTGTGGCACGGCCCCGAATTGCAGCGGCTGCTGGGCCTGGTGGCCGGCCCCAACAGCGCCGCCTTCGTGACACCCGTCTTGAGCCAGCTTGCGCCACCTTGGCTGGCCGCGACCGTGCTGGCCTGTGCGCTTGCGGCCAGGACATCGCGGCTTGCCGCATGCGAGTCGGCCGCTCTGGTTGCGCTGTCGCTGGCCGCGCCGCCGCTGCTTGCGTTCACCGTTTACTTCTGCGCCATGCACAGCCCGCGACACATCCTGCGCACGCTCTCGGGACTGCAAGCCGCAGAGGCCCGCCACGCGTTGGCGCTGGCGCTGTGGCCGACGCTGGCGGTGCTGGTCACGGCAGCCGTGCTGGGTTGGCTGGCGCGCGACCTGCCGGTCGAGGCTCGGGTGATGCAACTCGTCTTTGTCGGCCTGGCTGCGTTGACGCTGCCGCACATGGTGCTGCTCGAACGTGCCCGTACCTTGGCACTGACAGGAGACCGTTGAAAATAGAGTTCGCACGACATTGCCTCCAACTGCTCCGGTCGGAAACCAGGATCCCCAATCCATGAAAACCGTCTCATCCAGCGCCGACACTTCCATCGACGGGCTGTACCGCATCGCCACGGTCTCCCATCTCACCGGCATCCCGGTGCAGACCCTCCGCGTGTGGGAGTCGCGTCACGCGGTCGTGCAGCCGACGCGCAGTGCGGGCAACGTGCGCTTGTACCGGCGCGCCGATATCGAGCGCTTGTCCCTCGTCAAGGCAGCCGTCGATGCCGGGCAGGCCATCAGTACGGTGGCTGCGCTGACCGACCGGCAGATCAAGGCTCGATTCAAGGACGCGCCGGTATCAGCGGCGGCGAAGGCGCGAAAAGCCGGTTGCAGAGTGCTGGTGGTCGGGACCGCATTGGCGTCCGTGCTGAAGACGGCATGGAAAGCGCGGTCTGACGTGCGGGTGCAAGCCAGCTTGCCCACGCTTGCCGATATCGACCCCGATAGCGAGCCCGAGTCGCTGCCCTCGGTCGATGCCGTGATCGTCGACGCACCGGTGCTTCGCAACGAGTTGCCGGCCGCTCTGCGGCAGTTGCGAACGGCGACCCACGCGCCGGTGGTGGTCGTGGTCTACGGTTTCGCCAGCCGCCAGATCCTGTCCAGGCTCGACAACGCCAACGTCATCGCGTTGGCCGCGCCGGCTGACCCCGCGCAGATCGCTCGCATTTGCCAGCTCGGCCTGTCGATCAATCCCGCGCCGCCTGCGGCCTTCTCGCAGATGCTGATGCATTCGGCAGCGGCGCGGCGCTACGACGAGGCGTTTCTTCACCAGCTCAGCCAGATGCCGTCCAAGGTGCAGTGCGAGTGCCCGAACCACCTGGCCGACCTGCTGAACAAACTCAATGCCTTCGAGCGCTATAGCCTCGAATGCGAGAGCACGAACATCAAAGACGCGGCCATGCACGCCATGATGTACAGCGCCAGTGGCCACTGCCGCGAATTTCTCGAAGAAGTGCTGCGGCGATTGATGGCGCACGAAGGCATACCCGAGCCGAGGGCATAGCTT
>JANPNF010000129.1:0-2775 GCA_031427315.1 Burkholderiales bacterium
GCGCGCAGGTGGTGGCCACCGTGCTGACGACCGCGGCCCTGCGCGAGCAGTGGGAAGGCGAACTGGCCGCCATGCGTGATCGCATCCGCGCCGTCCGCCACGCGCTGGTGGCCAAGCTGCAGGCCCTGGGCGTCGGCGGCGACCTGAGCTACATCACCCGCCAGAAGGGCATGTTCAGCTTTTCAGGTCTTTCAGTGGCGCAGATGCGGCGCCTGCGCACAGAGTTCGGCGTCTATGGCGTCGACTCCGGTCGCATCTGCGTGGCCGCGATCAACAGCCGCAACATCGATGCCGTCGCCGCGGCCCTGGCGCAGGTCATCTGAGAGCCTGAGACCGAACTTTGTCGCGCTGGCGACAAAGCGCGCAAGTTCCTTGACATAGCTACGTGTTTTCGCGGTGTTGTCGCCCGCGAAGAGCCGGCACGATGGCCGTAACAGATGTACATTTGCTGCACTGCACAAAAGTGCGACCCTGCCCCGATCGGAGACGAGAGATGTTGTATCAGCTCTACGAAACGCAGCGTGCGCTGATGGCGCCGTTTTCCGAGTTCGCCAGCGCCACGGCGAAGCTCTATGACCACCCGCTCTCGCCATTCGCACACACGCCCATGGCACAGCGCGTCTCGGCCGGCTTCGACCTGCTGCACCGGCTGTCCAAAGAATACGAGAAGCCCGAGTTCAACATCACCGCGGCCACGGTAGACGGAGTCACCATCGCCGTTCAACAACAGGTAGCGATGGAGAAGCCGTTCTGCCGCCTGCTGCGCTTCAAGCGCTTCACCGACGACACCCGCGCTCTGACGACGATGAAGACGCATCCCACCGTGTTGGTGGTGGCGCCCTTGTCGGGCCACCACTCGACACTGCTGCGCGACACGGTGAAGGTTCTGCTGCACGACCACAAGGTGTACATCACCGACTGGACCGACGCGCGAATGGTGCCCTTGGAATCGGGCGCCTTTCGCCTGGACGACTACGTCGCCTACGTGCAGGAGTTCATCCGCCACATCGGCACCAACGTGCACGTGATCTCGGTCTGCCAGCCTACCGTTCCAGTGCTGGGCGCCGTATCGCTGTTGGCCAGCGGCGGTGAATTCACACCGCGTTCGATGACGATGATGGGCGGCCCCATCGATGCCCGCAGGAGCCCCACCGCGGTCAACAACCTGGCCATGAACAAGAGCTACAGCTGGTTCGAGAACAACGTGATCTTCCGCGTGCCGCCGAACTACCCCGGCGCCGGACGGGCGGTCTACCCCGGCTTTCTGCAGCACAGCGGTTTCGTGGCGATGAATCCCGACCGCCACATGACCAGCCACTACGACTATTTCCGCGATCTCATCCGCGGCGACGACGACAGTGCCGAGTCGCACCGCCAGTTCTACGACGAGTACAACGCCGTGCTGGACATGCCCGCCGAGTACTATCTCGACACCATCAAGACGGTGTTCCAGGACTTTGCGCTCGTCAACGGCGCCTGGGTGGTCAACGGTGAGGCCGTGCGACCACAGGACATCACGAGCACCGCCTTGCTCACCATAGAAGGTGAACTGGACGACATCTCCGGTGCCGGCCAGACCCGGGCCGCGCACGCGCTGTGCTCAGGCATCCCCAAGGCGCATCAGTTTCACTATGACGTCGTAGGCGCCGGCCACTACGGCATCTTCAGCGGCCGCCGCTGGCGCGAAAAGGTCTACCCCGAGGTGAAGGCCTTCATCGCGCGCTACGACAAAGCCGCCTCGGCCAAAGAACGCAGAGCCGCCTGATAATCCCGCGGTGCCCTCCACCGCCGCGCTGACCCAGCTGATCGACGCTGCCCTGCCGCAGACGCAGTGCACGCGCTGCGGCTATCCTGACTGCCATGCCTATGCGACGGCCATCGCCGCCGGCGAGGCCGCGATCAATCGTTGCCCGCCCGGCGGCGCCGAAGGCATCGTGCGGCTGTCGTCAATCACTGCTCAAGCCGTGCTGCCCCTGGACATCGAACGGGGTCGAGAGGGCCGACGAGCGCTCGCGGTCATCGACGAGGCCTGGTGCATCGGCTGCACGCTGTGCATCAAGGCCTGCCCGGTGGACTGCATTGTTGGCGCCTCGAAGCTCATGCACACGGTGATTGGCGCCCAGTGCACGGGTTGCGAGCTGTGCATTCCGGTGTGTCCGGTGGACTGCATCGCGATGCTGCCCATCAGTGGCGAAAGCACGGGCTGGCAAGCCTGGAGTGCTGAACAAGCCGCCGAATCGCGCGCGCGCTACGCCTTCCACAAGATACGCGTCGAGCGTGAGGCCAGCGAGAACGACGAGCGCCTGGCCGCCAAGGCGATGTCCAAGCTGGCCGATCTGGAGAACCAGACACAGCTCACCGACCCCGAAGCCATTGAACGCAAACGCGCAGTGGTCCAGGCCGCGATGGCGCGCGCGCGCGTACGACGCCCGCCGCCATGATCGGTGCGCAGATTGAAGTCTTCTTTGCCACCCTGCGCGCGGCCAACCCGCGCCCGCAGACCGAGCTGGAGTTCACCAGCGTTTTCGAACTGCTGGCCGCGGTGCTGCTTTCCGCACAGGCGACCGACATCGGCGTCAACAAGGCGACGAAGCGCTTGTTCGCCCTGGCGCCCACGCCGCAGAAAATGCTGGGCCTGGGGCTCGATCAAGTCACCGAACTGATCCGCACGATCGGCCTGTTCCGGACCAAGGCGCGGCACCTCGTCGAGACCTGTCGCATCCTCGTCGAACAGCATGGCGGCGAAGTACCTCGATCGCGCGAAGCGCTGGAGGC
>JANPNF010000130.1:0-4698 GCA_031427315.1 Burkholderiales bacterium
CGTCGGGCTGGCCGGGATTCAGTACGATCTCGACTGGAACCATGCGGAACGGCGTGAACGGAAGCGTGCGGGCGCCCGAATCGGCGCCGTTGACCGTGCAACCAAGCGAGTTCGGCGGCGCGGGGACGGCCGGGCCGATGCCCATGAAACCCAGGCCGGCCTGCTTGATATCACGCTCGAGGTTGAACATGGCCAGCGCCCCAGCGCTTTGCGCATCGCTGCCGGCGGTGGTGGAGCGGGTGTGCGTGTCCCAGGTGGCGATGGTCTTGAAGATCACCAGCATGCCGACCACGCCGATCGCCACGCCGACAAGGATCTCGACCAGGCTGAAGCCACGCGCTCCGTGCGGGCTTGGGGTGCGGTTGCGAAGCTGCTTCATGTTGCGCATCAGTTGATGTAGGTCACGAGCGTGTGCCGGCGCATGGCCTGGTCGTTCGGCGTCTGCCAGCACACCGTGATGTCGACCCGGTTGAAGTTCACCGTATCGACCAGGATCTGCTGGCTGGTGACGGTGGACCCGGGCAGCCTGCGCGGGCCGTTGAGCACTGCTGCGGCCCAGGCCAGCACCACAGGGTTGGTCGACGCCGCGCCCGTGAACGGGCAGCCTGCCGGGCCGGCGGCGCCGGTCGGCAGGTGGGCATAGGTGGCGAGCGACGCTTGCAGGACCGGATCTGCTCCCGTGACTGGTGTGGTGCTGCGTGCGACCGTGACCGCAATCTGGTTGGCGATCTCATCGGCGAGCGCGGCAGCGTCGGTGCGAAAGCGCGCGTCGGACTGCGCGCCGATGGCCGTGCCGCCCATAGCGACGAGGCCGAGGATGCCGAGCGAAAAAATCAGGATCGCAATGAGCGCCTCGATGATCATGAAACCGCGTTGTTGTTTCGGCTTGCGCATGCTCGGTCCTTCAGAAGCACGAACGGCTGTCGCCGATAAGCAGTTGCGGGTCGCACACCCGCACCAGGCCACCTGGCGCCGCGCGCACGCGCAAGCAGCGCATCGGGCCTGCGGGTCCACACACACCGCCCGCCGGGTTATTGATGTCGAGCTGGATCTCGCTGGTGATCGTGGTGCCGCCGAAGCCGTTGAAAGCAACCGCACCAGCGAAGGCCGCCGGCGGCAACACGGCGCTGCCGGTGACGCTAACGGTGGGTGTCGTGCCCGCGGTCTGGCCGGAGCCTTCGAGTGCCGACTTGGCATCGACAAAGGTGCAGGTGGCCGCCACGGGATCGCACTCACGAACGACCCAGTTGCGCCCGGTGGGCGAAGGCACGGCGGCGTTGGCGATGTCGGCCGTGGCGATGTCGGTGTCGGTCAGGAGGAACTGCACTTGCGCATTGCGGCGGATCGCTTCGGTGCGCGCCACCTGCATACCGGCTGCATAAGACTGCGCGGCCGTACCGATCTTCGAGTTCTGGAAGTACGTGGTCATCGACGGCAGGCTCACGAGCACCATCAGCGCGATGATGACGAGCGCCACCAACACCTCGATGAGGGTGAAACCACGGGCGTGACGATGCGTCAGCATGCGCCGTCTTTCTTGAGGACCCAGCAGTCGGTGCGCGTCGTCCAGCCCGTGGGCAGTGCCGGCGTGGACATCACGACACCCGTGAGGGGCGCCACGGCCATCTGGTAGGTGAACCCCGCCATGCTGCTTCCCGCCACGCCGGTGGCGCGAATCGTGTAGTTGGTGGCGTTCAGCACCGGGCAGGTGAATGCGAAATTGACCGTATCCACCGGCCGCATCGCGACCGAAACCGCCGGCGACACGGTGCAGGCGCCTGCATAGGTACGGTTGTCTTGGAAGAACTGCTCGAACTTGACCCGCATGCTGCCGAGCGCCGAGGTGGCCTCGGTGATGCGCGCACGGCGGATGTAGTCGGTGTAGCTCGGAATCGCGATGGCGCTGAGGATCGCGATCACGGCGACCGTGATCATGACTTCGATGAGGGTGAAACCTTTTTGGACGCGCATTCGGGACCTTCCCAGTTCTTGACGGCAGTTTATGGAGGCCGATGCGTGCGGGCACGCATCGGCCGACGAACGGATGGGCTGACCGCCCAGACGGCAAGCGCCTCGGACCGAGGCGTGCCGCAGTTCACGGTTGCGGCCGCAGCGCCCGACTGGCAATGCGACTGCGGGCGCTGTTCAGCCGGTGTGCTGCTCGATCACCTGCGCCACCACGGCGCGCGGTGCTCGGCTCAGGCGCGCACTGCCCTGGCCGTCGAGCAGCACGAATCTCGTCTCGCCGGCTTCGGCCTTCTTGTCGACCCGCATCAGTTCCATGTAGCGCTCCACGCCGAGCGCCGGGCCGCGCACCGGCAGGCCGGCACGCTCGATCAGCCGCGCAATGCGTGCCGCATAGGCGGCGTCGATCAAACCGAGCCGGACCGAAAGGTCGGCGGCCATCACCATGCCGCAGCCGACCGCCTCGCCGTGCAGCCAGACGCCATAACCGAGGCCGGCTTCGACGGCGTGACCGAAGGTGTGGCCGAAGTTGAGGATCGCGCGCAAGCCAGTCTCGCGCTCATCCTGGCCCACGACCCAAGCCTTGATCTCGCATGAACGCCGGATCGCGCGGGCCAGCGTCGGACGGTCGCGCGCGATCAACGCCGGCAAGTGAGATTCGAGCCACTCGAAGAACATGTGGTCGGCAATCGGCCCGTACTTGATGACTTCGGCCAGGCCCGCAGCGAGCTCGCGCGCTGGCAGTGAATCGAGCGCGTCGATGTCGGCCACCACGAGCAGTGGCTGGTTGAACACACCGATCATGTTTTTGCCCATCGGGTGGTTGATGGCGGTCTTGCCCCCCACCGACGAGTCCACCTGGGCGAGCAAGGTGGTGGGCACCTGCACATAAGCCACACCACGCATGTAGCAGGCCGCAGCAAAACCCGTCATGTCGCCCACCACGCCGCCCCCGAGCGCGAACAAGGTGGTCGAGCGGTCGCATGCCGCACCGAGCAGCGCGTCGAAGATGGTGTTGAGTGTGGCCCAATCCTTGTAGGACTCGCCATCAGGGAGCGTGACGAGGTGCGTGCTGGCGAACTTGCCCTGCAACGCACGCGCGAGGCGATCGGCAAACAGCGGCGCTACCGTTTCGTTGGTGACGATCACCGCGGCGCCCGCAGCTGGCAACGAGTCGAAGGTGTCGGTCCTGTCGAGCAGGCCCGAACCGATGAGGATCGGGTAGCTGCGGCCTTCGAGGTCGATCGTGACGCGAGCGGGTGGGAAAGTCATGGCGAAGGGTCGATGACCGAGGGGATGCTGTAGGGGTCGATGATGCCCCCGAGCTCGAGCTGCGTGAGGATGGTGGAGACGAGCGTGGGAATCGACGAGCGGCCGGTCGCCACCACGAAGTGTGCGGTTTCCAAATAGAGGGGGTCGCGCACCGCGTGCAGGTCGCGCAGGCGTTGCAGCGGGTCGTCGACACGCAGCAACGGGCGCTTGTTGTCGAAGCGCAGCCGGCGGAACAGGGCTTCCGGGGACGTGTTCAGGTACAGCACCGTCGTGCGTCGTCGCAGCACCTCGCGATTGGCAGCGCGCAACACGGTGCCACCGCCGGTGGCGAGCACGCCCTGGAACGAAGCCGTGATGTCATTGATGACATCCTGTTCGATATCACGAAAGCTTTCTTCGCCTTCACGCTCGAAGAAGCTGCGAATCGATTCGCCGAGTCGTTCTTCGATCACCTGATCGGAATCGACCATCGACAGGTTCAGCCGCTTCGCGAGATGCCGCGCGACGGTGGACTTTCCACCGCCGGGCATCCCGATCAGGCTGAGCCCTAAGGGCAAGTGCTCGTTCCTGGCGAGGTAGTGATCCCGACGAAGAAGGAACTCGTCAGCCCGCTCGGAGACCTGACGTTGAAGGTAATCGTTCCCGCAGTCGTCCCGTTGGTGAACTCGTAACTTATGGCCGCAGCGGTCGCTGACGAGGAGTCAGCGACTGGTGAACCTGCGAGAACCGTCACCGTCAGTCCGGTCGTCGCCGTCAGTGACAAGGTCGTGCCCGCAGCCATCGGATTCAGGCGAACAGGGTTTGCATCTGAAAGCAAGAACGACAACGTACCTGCAGTCGCCACGGATCGCAGCGTGCCGGCGCCAACCGCATACGCGCTGACGGGCGTACCGGCGTCGCCTTCCAGGGTGACAAGACTGCAACCACCGTCAAGCCGGGCTTGAGGCGAAGCACCCGAGATGCTCAACCACAACGGACTCGCCGAAGATGTGGAGAGTACCGTCTCCGTGGCTCGCCGCACGAATGCTTGCCCCCACACACCGTCACAACGGTTTGCCCCCGCGTAGATTGGAGCGGTGGGCACCGACCTGTCTGGCACCAGAAGCGATGACGAAGCGTTTACACAGTTCGCCGCCCCTGACAGCGTTTGCGGGATTCGTTGGTCGTTGGCCTCATCAAACGTTCTCGAGAAGGTGCGCGAGATAAATACATCTCCGAGATCTTGGAAGTCTTCACCAGCGTCATAGACGTTGTTTCCGTTGGCGTCGGCAAACGACTCTTCACCCAATGCATAGGCCACGACCGTGATACGCCCGTTCGCCGGCCTCGGGCTCGCAGACTGGAAACCGACCGTGGTGCTGGCAAGCCCGTTTGTGAGCGCGATTTGACCGACACCTACGACCTGCCCACCTTCTGAAACAAAATTGATCGAGGTTCCTGCCGGAACCGGATTGCCCATTC
>JANPNF010000131.1:0-3680 GCA_031427315.1 Burkholderiales bacterium
CAGGATCGCGAAGTCGTTGAAATCGATGCCCCCGCTTTGATCAATGACGCCACCGGCACCTCTGAGCGCCACGATGCGCGCCACCGCGCGTTCTGCCTCGTGTTCTTCGCCATCGCACTCGACCACGCGCACCGGCTCGCCATCGCCAAGATCGCTCCACAGCTTTTTCTCGAACAGCTTCGGGTTGTTCGCGATCACGCCGTTGGCCGCGCGCAGGATGTGGCCGGTCGAGCGGTAGTTCTGCTCGAGCGCGATCACCTTCAGGCTCGGATACTCCTGCGGCAAGCGCTTCAGGTTCTCGATGGTCGCACCGCGCCAGCCGTAGATGCTCTGGTCGTCATCACCCACCGCAGTGAAGAGGCCTCGGCGGCGCTCGTCGGGGTGGTCGACCAGGCACTTCAGCAGCTCGTATTGCACGGCGTTGGTGTCCTGCACCTCGTCGACCAGCAGGTAGCGCAAGGTGTCTTGCCACTTGGCGCGCACCTCGTCGTCTTGCCGCAGCAGCTTGTGCGGCAGGCCGAGCAGGTCGTCAAAGTCGACTGCCTGGTAGGCCGCGAGCTGCTCTTCGTAACGCTTCATCACACGCACGGCGACGCGTTCGTCGTCGTTGGCCACCACGGCGTCGGCCTGCTCGCTGCCCAGCCCCTGGTTCTTCCAGCCGCTGATCGTCCATTGCCAGCGCCTTGCCAGTGCGTTGTCGGTGCTGGCTCCGGCCTCTTTCAGCAGGCCGAGCACGTCGTCGCTGTCGAAGATGCTGAATTGCGGCTTCAAGCCCAGCCGCGCACCGTCTTGCCGAAGGATGCGCACGCCCAGCGAATGAAAGGTGCTGACAACCAGGTGCTTGGCCGCGCGCGCACCGACCAGTTGCTTGGCGCGCTCGCGCATTTCCTGCGCGGCCTTGTTGGTGAAGGTGATGGCCGCGATCTGCCCCGGCGCGTATCCCGCGTCGAGCAGGCGCGCGATCTTGTGCACGATGACGCGCGTCTTGCCCGAACCGGCGCCAGCCAGCACCAGGCAAGGCCCGGCCAGGTAATGCACCGCGTCGAGCTGCGCGGGGTTCAGGCTCGCGGGGGCGGACGTCACGCAGCGTGCATCTGGCCGACCAGATCAGCCCTCACGGCGCACCGCACAGGCAGTGCGTGACCGCGGCAAACGGCTTGCGGCCATCGACCAGTTCGACCAGCCAGCCCAAATCTTTGCGCACCAGGCCGGTGATGCGCTCGGGCAGGCCGAGCGGCACCAGTTGCAGGTCGAAATGTTCGGCCAGCACGCGGGCCGTGGCGCCGCCGAAAGCTTCGATCAGCCGCTCGAAGCGGCCCGGTTCGCGGTCGACGTAGACAATGCGGTAGCCGCGCGCCTTGGCGGGGGCAGCAGCGCCGGAGGCGGACGCGGACGCAGACGCCGAGGCCGAGGTGTCGGCAGCACCGTCCACGCCCTCGCCCAGCTTCGCACGCAGCGCGGCCGAATGGATCGCGGCGTTCAAGCCGCCGAGCGTGTCGACCAGCCCGCGCTCCTTCGCCTGCTGTCCCGTCCACACGCGGCCCTGCGCCACCGCGTCGATCTTCTCCGGCGTGGTCTGGCGGGCGGCGGCGACCTTGCCGATGAAGTCGGCGTAGATGTGGTCGACGCTGGTCTGCAGCATGCCGAGAAAACGCGGATCGGGCTCACGCCGCGGGTCGCCCGCCGCGCCCAGCCAGGTGGTGGTCACACCCTCGGCGTGCACACCCAATTTGTCGAGCGCCCGCGATGCGTTCGGCAACAGCGCGAACACGCCGATCGAGCCAGTAACGGTGGCCGCATCGGCCATCACCTCGTCAGAGGCGGTCGAAATCCAGTAGCCCCCCGACGCCGCCACGCTGCCCATCGACACCACCACCGGCTTGCCAGCGGCGCGCGTCAGTTCGAGCTCGCGGCGCACGAGTTCGGAGCCGAACACGCTGCCGCCGGGCGAGTTGACGCGCAGCACCAGCGCCCTGATCGCGTCGTCTTCCCGCGCCTTGCGGATCAGCGCCGCCGTCGACAAGCCCCCAACCGCGCCGGCCGGCGCCGCGCCATCGACGATCTCGCCCTCGGCCACCACGATGCCCACTGCTGGCGTGGTGATGAGCGCGCTGCTCTCCCCGCGCTGCGATGGCGCGAGGCTGGCCAGGTAGCTGTCGAACGAAACCTGGCGGAAGCTTTTGGTGTCGTTGTCGCGCACGCCGCGCTCGATCAGCAGCTCGCGCAGCTCGTCGCGGGTTTTCAGCGCATCGACCTGCCTGGCTTCCAAGGCCAGCTTGGCTGAATCGCCACCGACCGCGGCCAGCCGTTCGGGCAACGCCTCGATCAACGCCTGCGTGCTGCCCGCAGGCAGTTGGCGCGCGGCCTCGATGCCGTCGGTGTAGGTGGCCCACAGAGCGTTGTAGAGCAGCGTGTCGGCCTCTTTCGCAGCTGGCGACGGGCCGTTGGCAATGAACGGCTCGGCCGCGCTTTTGAAGGTGCCGACTTTGATCAAACTGACGCCAACGCCCAACTTGTCCAGCGCATCCAGGTAGTAATTACGCAGCTGCCCGAAACCGTCAAGGTAGACCGCGCCCAGCGGGTGCAGGAAGACCTCGTTCGCATGCGCCGCCAGGTAGTACTGTTTCTGGTCGTAGCCTGAACCCCACGCCACAACCGACTTGCCGCTGGCCCTGAAGTGATCGAGCGCCGTGGCCACATCGCGCAGCGCAGCGAGCCCGGCGCCCTGGAAGTCGTCGAGCACCAGCACCACGCGGCTGATGCGCGGATCGGTCTCGGCGGCGGCCAGCACCGCCAACACGTCGCGCATCCGCGTGCTCTGCACGCCGTTGCCCTGCAGCTGCGCGAGCGCGTTGTCGCGCACGCCGCCCGATTGCTCCTCGACCAGCGGCCCTTGCAGGTCGAGCACCAGCGCGGTGTTGTCTTGCAAAACAGGTGCTTCGCGCTTGAGGAGCGCGACCGCGATGAACACGATCAGCGCGAGGAACAGCAGGTTCAGCAACGTGCGACGGGAGGCATCGATGAACCACCAGATGCCGCCGAGGAGGCGTCGCAATGAAGAAAGAGGGCGCGAAGGCATGGAGGGTCCAGTTTGATGGGTCAATCGCGCGAGACTGTACGCGCTGCCCTGGGCTGGCTTTTCGCTGCGGGCCCGACACAGGACGCCAAAGGACAAAACCGAGTGATCAATTGACTGTGACTATGGCTGAGTTTTCATCAATTGCTTTTGTGATGCGACACAAGTTCGGTAAATTTTCATTCGACGACGTCAACCTCGTCTTTCTGACCAAGTTGCGATACGCATTTCCTTGAAGGAGACCACCCATGTCAAACGAAGCAACGTGCCCGTTCTCAAGCGGCACCCGTGTTCACGCCCTGGCCCATGCCCCGGGCAATTCAGGCTGGTGGCCTGAGCAGCTGAATCTGAAGATCCTGCATCAGCAATCGGCGTTGTCGAATCCGATGGGTGACGAGTTCATCTATGCCGAGGAGTTCAAGACGCTCGACCTCGACGCGGTGGTTCAGGACCTGCATGCCTTGATGACCGACTCGCAGCCCTGGTGGCCGGCCGACTACGGCCACTACGGGCCGTTCTTTATCCGCATGGCCTGGCACGCGGCAGGCACTTACCGCATCTCGGATGGTCGTGGCGGCAGCGGCAGCGGCGAGCAGCGTTTTGC
>JANPNF010000132.1:0-21107 GCA_031427315.1 Burkholderiales bacterium
CGTGGAAGGCGAGTGGCTGGTCGCATCGCAAGGCGGCTGGCGCGAGCGTGTCGCGCTGCGCGACGTGCCACTGACGCGCAACGGTGCGATCCGTTTTCAGGTCGAGAACGTGATGGCGGCAATCGGCGCCGCCTGGGGTGCCGGGCTGGCCTGGGACGCGGTGCGGCGCGGGCTGGCCAGCTTCTCAGGTGACAGCGACAACGTGCCGGGCCGCTTCAACGTGATGAGCTACCGCGGTGCCACTGTCATCGCCGATTACGGCCACAACCCCGACGCGATGCGCGCGCTGGTGGCGGCGGTCGAGGCGCTGCCGGCGCAGCGGCGAACGGTCGTCATCAGCGGAGCCGGGGATCGGCGCGACGAAGACATCCGCGAGCAGACGCAGATCCTCGGGCATGCCTTCGACGATGTATTGCTGTACGAGGACGCCTGCCAGCGAGGTCGTGCCGACGGCGAGGTGATTCGCCTGCTGCGCGAGGGCCTGGAAGGCGCAAAACGCACGCGGCACATCGAGGACATCCGCGGCGAATTCGTCGCCATCGACCGCGCGCTTGATCGGCTGGAGCCCGGTGATCTGTGTCTGGTGCTGGTCGATCAGGTCGACCAAGCGCTGGCGTATTTGTCGAAAAAAGTCGCTGCTGCCTGACGTTTTCAGTCGGCCTCACTCCCGGCCACCTCCCCCGAACGGGGGCCACCACCCGATGGATGTTGTTGGGTTGGTGTCCGCAAGATCATTCGCTCTCACAGACCCGCCATGCGGGCCGGGAGCGGATCATGAAATTCGACGAACGACTCGACGGCGACTACCGGATCTACGCCGGGGCGCTGGATGGTTTGCGCGGCGACGGCTACATCGCTGCAGTGGTGGTCAGTTGCACGTGCTCACCCCACACCAAGGGCCTGGAGGTCTTTCGCGATGAAAGCCTGGCCTGCGGCCACCGCTGGCCGAGTGCCGACGAGGCCTTGCGATTCGCTCTGTGCAAGGCGCGTGAGTGGATTGCTCAACAGCACCAACGTGTGCCTAAGCGCTGCGACCAATCAGCGATCCGGACCTGAGCACGCCGCCGAACTGGTTGACCAGCAGGCCTGCCAGCACGCAAGCCACCCCAGCCCACTGAGCCATGCTCAGGCGTTCGGAAAGAAAGAACGAGCCGGCCCACAGGCCGACCACCGGCACCAGCAGTGAGAACGGCGCGATGCGACCCGCAGCATGACGCTGCAGCAGCCGCATCCACAACGAGTACCCGACCAACGTCGCCAGCAGCGACAGGTATCCCACAGCTGCCCACTCGCGTGCGCCCATTGACACCAACGATCGCCAGCTCTGTTCGGCGCCGTCGAGCACCATCGCCATCGCCAGGAATGGCAGTACCGAGACAGCACTGCTCCAGACGATGAACTGGAATGGATCGATCGGGTCTGCGCCGCGCCCCATCAAACGCACGAGCAGGTTCGACGCGGCCCATGACAAGGCGGCCGCCACGGTCAGCACGAAGCCCAGCAATGTCATCTCGCGAGGGCCGCTGCCGTGGCTCGCAGCGATCAGCGCGAGTCCGGCGGCGGCGATCACCAGCCCCACGCCATGGTGGATGCGGGCTCGTTCGCCGAGCACTGGAACGGCGAGCAGCACCGTGAACAACACCTGCGCCTGCAGAACGGTGGAGGCCAGCCCCGAGGGCATGCCGAAGTGCAGTGCGGTGAACAAAAGACCGAATTGCCCAAGGCCTTGAAGGAGCCCGTAGCTGACGATGTAGCGCCATGAAGTGCGCGGCCGCGCAACGACCCACAGCAGCGGCAGCGACGCCATCGCGAAGCGCAGCGCGCCGAGCATCATTGGGCTCACCGTAGCCAGCGCGACTTTCATCACAACGAAATTCAGTCCCCAGATGATCACCACAGCGAGTGCGGCAAGCAGGTCCCCCCGCGACAAGCCGGGGTTCATCGCTGGCTCAGGAAAGCGTCGTAGCGTGCGGTGAAATCCTCGATCCGCTCGAAGTACGGCAGGGCGCCCGTGGGCATCACATCGAAGGTCCAATTCGGCAGCCCGGCGTAGGCGGACTTGTGGCGGTAGTCGACAAAGTCGCCACGCACGCCATGCACCATCCACACCGGCATCTTCAGCGACTGGTACACGCGGGTGATGTCGGCGCTGAACAGGTGGGCGCTGACAAACCAGTAGGGCGCGAACTTCGAGCCGGGCCGGCGTGTGGTCAGCACGTTGTAGTCCAGCAGGCCCTCGTCGATCTGGGCGCTGCCCCAGGTCTTTTTCAGAAAGTAGCGGATCACCGCGCGCTTCGTCAGCCACCGGTACAGGCCATCGCTCCAGCGCGGGTTAAAGAAAAACCGCCGCAGCCACGCGATGCCGCGGTGGCCGCCGGGTGGGCCGTTGAACGGGGCGCCGCGATTGAAGCCAGTCGGGCTGACCAGCGCCACGCTACGAAAGCGCTCAGGGGCTTCGTGTGCGGCACGCGCGGCGTACTCGCTGGCCAGCGACACACCGAACACATCGATCGGCACGTCGCCATGCACCCGTTGGATTTCAGCAACCATCGCATGCACGGCATCGGTCATCAGGCGCGGCAGGTAGGGGCGGTCGCTGCTCTCGGAGAACCCGAAGCCTGGCAGATCGGGCGCATAGACCGGGCGCTGATGTCGGTAATGCTCGTAGAGCGGTCGCACCTCGTAGGCAGAACCCGCCGCGTTGATGCTGTGCAGCAGCAGCAAGGGCGTGCGGTCGGCTGAGGCCGTCATGTGGCCCGTGGGGTCAGCGACATAGAAAGACAGCCGACCCGCGGCGCTGTCGATCTCGACACGCTCGCCGGACAAAGCCGGCGGCAGCGCAAGTGCGCAGGGCACATCGATCACCGCTTGCATGGGAAAAGCTCCAGGTTGCGCAGAGATGCCGACTTCATGGCCGCTTGAATACCACCACATGCTGCCAGGGCAGCGTGCGCGCGGTGCGTTCCCAGACCAGGGATTGATCGGCGGCTTCCAGTCGCACTTGCTGCTCCGTCATCTTGTGCAGGGGCTTGATGGGCACGCTGAAGCTCTCGCCGCGGTACTCGACGAACACCACGCGCCCACCCGGACGCAACGCACGCACGATGCTAGCCAACACCTCACGTGGAAATGCGAGCTCGTGATAGACGTCGACCATGATCGCCAGATCGATCGATGCCTCGGGCAGCTTCACGTCGTCATCGCCACCCAGTGTCGGCACGATGTTGCCGTAGCCGGGGCGTTTCGCAGTGGTTTCGAGCACGCGCAGCATTTGCGGCTGCACCTCGACTGCGTAGACCTTGCCTTTCGGCCCGACCTGCAGCGCCATGCGACGCGAGTAGTAGCCGGTGCCCGCACCGACATCGGCCACGTCCATGCCGGGTTGCAGCGCCAGTTCGGCCATCAACAGGTCGGCACGCTCTTCTAGTTGCCGTTCGGTGCGCTCCAGCCAGGCCGCTCCATCGAACCCCATCATCTGGGCAATTTCGCGCCCGTGGTAGAGCTTGCCGATCCCGTCTGCACTGGCGGGTGCTGTCTGATACGGCGCAGCGGGTTGGGCATGAAGGGTCGCCGCCAAGCCCCAGCCCACCAAACCCACCAACCCCACCACCCAGCCACGCCGGGCACTGAAAACGATGGCCAGCACGCTGCGCATCTTCAAGAGGCTGTCCGGGCGTGAGTGCTGAAAAAGCGCCACATCTCGCGTGTGGCGTCCGGTCCGTTGGGGTCGGTGTACGAACCCTGCGCACTCCCGCCCGACCAGGCATGCCCAGCGCCGTGCACGACCCAGTGCTCTGCCTGGGCGGCTGAGCCGGTTGATTGGGCGTAGACGGTGCGGGTGTAGTGGCGGCCTTGCGCCGAGGTGCCGCGCTCCACCGTGGGCGCCCCGGCCGGGCCCTGAACTTGTGCCTGCGTGTCGCCGAGGGCCACAGCGATGGCCTGGCTGCCGTTGCCGGGGTGGACGACGGCATCGGCATCGCCATGAAACACGATGGTGGGCAGCGGTGCCGGCGCGTTGGCGGTGTCGCTTGGCTGGCCGCGGCCTACCACCGCGTGCGCCGCTGAGGCAGGTGCCGACGGCCCGTTCTTCATCGCCGACAAGGCCGACATCAAATCGCTCGCCGCGCCGCTGGCCAGGCCGGAATGGATGCCGACGGCGGCAAAGACATCCGGGTAGGCCTGGCCGAGGATGGCCGCCATCGCGCCGCCTGCTGACAGCCCGGCGACGTAGACGCGGCGCGCATCGAGCCCGTGCTTGGCGATCACGGCGCGCGTCATGCCGGCCAGCACCGCCGCTTCGCCGTGGCCGCGCTGCTGGTGGTTGTGTTTGAACCAGTTCCAGCAGCGCTGCGGATTGGCGTCCTGCGCCTGCGCGGGGTACAGCACCGCGAAGCCCTGCTCGTGGGCCAGCGCGTTCATGCCGGTGCCCTGCGCGAAGTCGGCCGGGCCCTGGGTACAGCCGTGCAGCATCACGACCAGCGGCAACTGCGTGCCGGACGGGCTGGACGGCGTTGCAGGTGGCAGGTAGAGCACACAGCTGCGGGTCAGCCCAGCTTCGCTGTGCGTGCCGGTCAGCGTCGAGCCCGTCTCTCGCGCTGACGCGTGAGAGCGAGGTGTGCTGTCGGCGGCCGCGCCCTCAAGGTCCGTTATGCAGCCGTCGATCACGTCGGGCAACACTGGGTCGACCGCGGCCGCAGGCTGTGGCGCCGGGTGGCGACCGAGGGCGTGCTGGATCGCCTGCGTCGCCTCAGCCAGGCGCCCTGCGCGGGTCAGCCGCGTCACTTCTTTCATCCAGCGCTGAACAGTTTCGGACATGGTGGCTTTCGTGGCGACAGGGTGAGCGGAACGGGGACAACAAAGTGGGTGGCGCGCTGGGGGAGGTCATTTCAGTCGCCCCACCAGCGCTCGCTTTACTTCTGCACTGGCATGCAGCGCGCCCAGCACCTCAAGTGACTCGATGGTGTCCAGCGCCAGCTCGGGGGTCACGTCGGCGGCGATTGACGCCAGACCGACGATCCTCAGGGTCAGCTTTTGCCGCGATTGCTGCAAGGTTTGAAGGTCCTGGCGGCTGATGTGCTGCAGGCCCAGCACCAGCATCTTGCGGGCCACCATTTGTTTGAGCACATCGCCGTGCTGGGTCAGCTGGTTGCGGATGGCGGTGCGGATGAAATCGGTGCGATTGCCATAAAAGCCCTCGCTGACCAGCAGATCGACCTGCCCGAGATCGACATGGCCGAGGTTGATGGTGATCTTTTCCGAATCGACCGGTTTGCCGACGCGGCTGTTGGCTGTCCGCATCTTGGTGTCAGCGCTGCGGGCACTCGGCTTGGAGCGCGAAGCGGGTCTGCGGATCGCTGCAGTCGAATTCATAGGACGCACTCTAGCACCATCCAGTTACCATCCAAATGGATGGTTATTCCAGGCGAGACGGTCGTGCCGGTTGGGGCAATGGTCAGATCGGGGCCTGCCCTGAGAATGCGGCCACCGTGTTGATTCCCCTGCCGCCATGACCACGACGGCGCCCGTGGCGTCTGGGTGGTTTGCGTTCGCTGCGCTGAAAAACGACCGGCTTTTTTGGGTGCTGGCACTGACGCTGGCGGTCGAGTCCAGTGGGGCACTGGCACGGCTGGGCCGCTGGCTGGTGGTGCGCCTGTCCACCGAGCGCGTCGCGGCGCTGGGCTGTCATCGCCGCGGCGCTGCTGACCAACGATGTGGCACTGTTCGTCGTCGTGCCGCTGACCCTCGGCCTGTGCCGCATCACGCCGCTGCTTGCCATCAGGCTGATCGTCTTCGAGGCGCTGGCGGTCAACACCGGCTCGGCGCTCACGCCGATCGGCAACCCGCAGAACCTGTTCTTGTGGCAGTTGTCGGGTGCGTCGTTCGCCGAGTTCACGTGGCACATGGCGCCGCTGGTGGCGGTGCTGTCAGCGCTGTTGCTGGCGCTGGCCTTGTACGGACCGTTCCTGTGGGTGACCGATTGCGGCCATGCCGCCTGGGGCTGTGCGGCCGTCGTCGTTGTGATGCTGGTGTTGCGACCGCGCGTGCTCGCCCGGGTCGATTGGGGTCTGCTGCTGGTGTTCGTGCTGATGTTCATCGACTTGCGGCTGATCACCGGGCTCGATGCGAATCGCAATGCCATGGGCAGCCTGGATCTGGCCGACCCGCGGCAACTCTATGCCGTCGGTATCGCCGCGTCGCAACTGGTCAGCACCGGGCCGGCCACCATTGCGCTGGCCGAGTATTCGCGTGACTGGCGGGTGATGGCCTATGCGGTGAACGTCGGCGGCTTCGGTGTGGCCGTCGGGTCACTCGCCAACCTGATCGCCCTGCGCATGACCCCCGACCCCCGCGCCTGGCTGAGCTTCCACCAGTACGCCGTGCCCTGCCTGCTGGTGGCCGCCGCGGTCGGGTATGGGCTGCTGTCTGCCTGACGATTCGGGTCACTCCGCCAAGAGTCGCGCCCCCGCCACTTTCGAGGCGGCCCTGTCGAACGTCCACAAGGGCTGCTGCCCTGCCGCGCTGGCCAGCGCCACATGCAGGCCATCGGAAAAGTCAGCGCTGCCCTGGCGGTGCAGCACCAGCGCCACTTCCACAGCCCCCTCGGCCTCGAACGTCACCTCGGTGGTTGAGAGCAACTGTGACAGCGTTTGCAACACGACTGGCTTGTCGAAGCCGTAACGCGAGCGCAAAACCCATTCGAGTTCGAGCGTGACGGTCACGGGCACGTAGATCGCTTCACCCGCGTTCACGCAGGCATGAATCAGGCGGCTGGCTGCAGCGAACTGTGCCGCGTCGTCCTTCACCAAGTAACGCACCAACACGTTGGTGTCCAGCGCGGGCATCGGTGTCGCCCTCAGCGCGAAGCATTCATGTCATCGACCGGCACCGGCTTGCGCTTCAGCGATTTGAGGCTGCCGCCGAGGTCGATGACTGACCCCGTCTTGGCCCGCACGATGAGGCTGCCGTCGGGCACCACGTGCCACACCAGGCGGGTGCCGGGCGCGGCCCCGATGCTCTGTCGAACGTGCAGGGGAACGGTGGTTTGGCCCTTGGCCGTGACGGTGGATTCGGACATGTCGTCTCCTTACGAAAAGTGAAATTGTAAGGCGATTGCCGACTGACGCCAGCCATCGCAGTCGGCTCGGCATTTCCTGCCGGTGCGACCCGCCGAATCCCGTGAATCGGGGGTTGACAGCGCGCGGGGGGGGGCGCGCGGATTTGCTGCGGTGGCAAGCTGCCACCTCACCCCACCACGGAGCCCGTCATGCACCCTCGTTTTTCGCCCACCCTTCAACGCGCCACCCTGTGCGCCTTCGCGCTGGCCGCTGCGCTGCTGACCCCGAGTGCCCACGCCGCGCTGCAAGACCGCGATCTGGACGGCGACACAGTGGTCGATGCGTTTTACGACACCGAACTAAACATCACCTGGCTGCGCGATGCCAATGTGAACGGCGCGCAGGACTGGGACACGCAGGTCGCGTGGGCTGCCAATTTCAGCTTCGGTGTGTACGACGATTGGCGGCTGCCGACCAGCGATGCATGCGAAGGCTTCAACTGCACCGGGAGCGAAATGGGCCATCTGTATTACGTTGAGTTGGGGAACGTAACTGATGAGCCGTTGACGAATCCGGGTAGCTTTCTGAATCTTCAGGTTGCTGCTTACTGGTCGGGTACAGCATTCGCGCCAAGCCCGTCTTCTCACGCGTACTCGTTTTTTCTAACTGACGGTGACAGTGGATCTCAACTCGTCAACAACCAGCCTGGTGCCTTGCATGCTTTTGCCGTGCGCGATGGTGATGTCACTGCCGTGCCCGAGCCAGCAACCAACGCGATGCTGATGCTCGGCCTGGGTGCCCTGGCACTGGCCACCCGCCGCCGACCCCGCTGAGCCAGCCGCGCTGCGGGCGCAGCGGCCCACGCCTCACACCCAACCTCACTTCCGGAATGCCCCCGCAGGCCTTGAAACCGCCTGCGGTCACCCCACCTGTGCGGCTGAGCCGCGCGGACACACTGCGCGGTATGTCAGCCTTGCAATCCGGAAGCATCCCGCATGAGCGCCAAACAAACCCTGTCTTTCCAGGCCGAGGTCAAGCAGATCCTGCACCTCGTCACTCACTCGCTGTATTCGAACAAGGAAATCTTTTTACGCGAGCTGATTTCCAACGCATCGGACGCCTGCGACAAGCTGCGCTTCGAGGCGCTGAATGCGCCCGAGTTGTACGAAGACGCGCCGAATCTCGACGTGCGCATCAGCTTCGACGCCGAGGCGAAGACGCTGACGATCACAGACAACGGCATCGGCCTCACCGCCGACGAGGCGGTGGCCAACCTGGGCACGATCGCCAAGAGCGGCACGCGCGAATTCATGGCCCAACTCGACGGCGACCAGAAGAAAGACGCGCAGCTGATCGGCCAGTTCGGCGTCGGTTTCTACAGCGGCTTCATCGTGGCCGACCGGATCACGGTGGAATCGCGCCGCGCTGGCACGAAGGCCGATGAAGGCGTGCGCTGGAGTTCCGAGGGCACCGGTGAATTTGAGCTCGAAACCATCGAGCGCGCCGCACGCGGCACCGATGTGATCCTGCACCTGCGCGACGGTGAAGACGAATTCTTGAGCGGCTGGAAGCTCAAATCCATCATCGGCAAATACTCCGACCATGTCTCGCTGCCGATCCTGATGCGCAAGGAAGAGTGGGATGCCGAGGTCGCCAAGCAGGTCACGCGCGACGAGTGGGTGCCGATCAACAAGGCCTCCGCGCTGTGGACGCGCAGCAAAAGCGACATCACCGAAGAGCAATACGCCGACTTCTACAAGCAACTGAGCTACGACACCGAGGCGCCGCTGGCCTACACCCACAACCGGGTCGAAGGCCGCAGTGATTACACGCAGCTGCTGTACATCCCGGCCAAGGCGCCGTTCGACTTGTGGAACCGCGACAAGCGCGGCGGCGTGAAGCTCTACGTCAAGCGCGTCTTCATCATGGACGACGCCGAGGCGCTGATGCCGACCTACCTGCGCTTCGTCAAGGGCGTGATCGACAGCGCCGATCTGCCACTGAACGTCAGCCGTGAGCTTCTGCAAGAAAGCCGCGACGTGAAGGCGATCCGTGAGGGCTCGACCAAGCGCGTGATCAGCATGCTAGAAGCCTTGGCGAACAGTGAAGACGAGGCCGAGCGCGCCAAGTACAAAGCCTTCTGGAGTGACTTCGGCCCGCTGCTCAAAGAAGGCGTGGGCGAAGACCATGCGAACGTCGAGCGGCTCTCCAAGCTGCTGCGCTTCGCGTCGACACAGGCCGATGACGGCGTGTCGTTTGCCGACTATTTGGGCCGAATGAAAGAGGGCCAGGAGACGATCTACTACGTCACCGCTGACAGCCTCGCCGCCGCCAAGGGCAGCCCGCAGCTGGAGATCTACCGCAAAAAGGGCGTCGAGGTGCTGTTGCTCACCGACCGCGTCGACGAATGGATGCTGAGCCACCTGCACGAAGTCGAAGGCAAGCCGCTGCAAAGCGTCGCCAAGGGCGCGGTGGACCTCGGTGCCTTGCAAGACGAGGCCGAAAAGAAGCAGGCCGAAGAAGCTTCCGCAGCGTTTAAGCCGGTGCTTGAGCGGTTGAAGGAATCGTTGAAAGGCCGCGCGAAAGATGTGCGCGTGACCACCCGCCTGGTCGACTCGCCAGCGTGCCTGGTAATGGAAGACGGCGACATGAGCGGCCACTTGGCGCGGCTGCTGAAGCAATCTGGGCAGACCGGCGTGCCGTCGTCATTGCCCACGCTGGAGGTCAATGTGCAGCACACGCTGGTCAGCTCGCTGGAGCAGAGCCCGCACTTCGACGATCTGGCGCAGATCCTGTTCGATCAGGCGGTACTCGCCGAAGGGGGGCACCTCGAAGACCCTGCCGCTTACGTCAAGCGTGTCAACCGGCTGCTCACGCCAGCCTGATGTCGATGTTCACGGCGCGGCAACTTGCTGTCTGAGTTGCTGCGCCATTTGCTGCCAGTAGCCACTGGTGCCGAACCACGGAAAGCTGGGCGGGAAAGCCGGGTCGCGCCAGCGCTTGGCCAGCCAAGCGCTCTGGTGGACGATGCGCAGCGTGCGCAAGGGCTCGATCAAGGCGAGCTGGCGATCGTCGAAATCCATGAACTGCTCGTAGCCGGCGAGCAGCGAGCGCAGTTGGCCCTTCGCTGCAGCTTCGTCGCCCGATAGCAGCATCCACAGGTCCTGGATGGCCGGGCCCATCAGGCAGTCATCGAGGTCAACGAAGTGCGGGCCGGCATCGGTCCACAGCACGTTGCCGATGTGGCAATCGCCGTGCAGGCGGATCGGGTTCAGGTCCCCGATGCGGTCGAAAGCGCGCTGCACCTCGGTCAGCGCGGCATTCACGGCGTCGTGCCACTCGGGCGCCACCTCCGACGGGAGGTTGCCGTGGGCGAGCAGCCAGTCGCGGCAATCCCAGCCGAACTCAGCCACCGTCAGGCTGCGGCGGTGCGCAAACGGCTTGCGCGCACCGACCGCATGCATGCGGCCGATAAAGCGACCGATCCATTCCAGCGTGGCCGGCTGTTCGAGCTCGGGCGCGCGGCCTGCCTTGCGCTCGCTGACGGCGAAGCGGTAGGCGCTCTCAGCGATCGACACCCGGCCCAAGGTCGGCGGTACGCCACTCAGCGAGACTTGAAGCGGCGAAACTGCATCGACGCCCAGGATCAACGGCGCTGCGACCGGGATTTCCTCGGCGGCCAGCTCGGCTGAGAACGAATGTTCCTCTAGGATCTGCGCGTCGCTCCAGCGCTCGGGCCTGTAAAACTTGGTCACCACCGCGCTGCCGTCAATCAGGAACACCTGAAAGACGCGGTTCTCGTAAGAGTTGAGCTGCAGAAATCGCCCATCGCCACGCAGGCCAACGCCGTCGAGCGCGTCGAGGATCAACTCAGGCGTCAACCCGGAGAACGGGGTGGGCGAAACAGCAGCAACGGGCAGGGTTTGGGGCACCCAAGCATCGTATGCGATCGATCAGCGGCGGCCCACAAGGCGCACGGGCGTGCGCGGCCATCGGGCATCGGCTTCGTCGTCTCTGACGACCGCACCCTCTGCGGCGTCGCGTGAATCCACGACGGGTGGCCAATCAGGCAGCGCCAGCGCCGACTCGCTCGTGGGCCCCGAATCAGGCCGGTCGTCGCCCGTGAAAAACGAATCGAGGAACACGCTGGGGTCCTGCCAGTTGGCAGGCTGGTTAACTTGCGGGGCGACGGCCGTGCGGCCCGGTGGCGTGGCAGCGATTGCCACTGCGAGCTCGGGGTGCGCGTCGGGTGAATTCGCTGGCGAAGTCGAGACTTCGCTGACGGGCACGGTGACGGGTGCCACGAGAGCGGCGCTGCTGGGCTCACTCCCGCGGCTGCTCTGGCCCGGATCACTCAGCAGCAAGCGCAACACGTCGATCGACGGCAAGTCGTCAGCGGCGCAGTGGAGTCGCTGGATAGCGCACGCCGCGAGCACAGATTCCTTGATCCGGGCGCTGCGCCGCGAATGGTTGCGGGTGCTGTCGAGGTCGATCACCAGCAATACATGTCCATTCGGATTGCACACGGCGAAGGTCACGTGGGCTGCCCCGATCAGCTCGTACCAAAACTTCACCTGGTCGGGCGTGCACGGCTGGCACAGGCGCACCAGCGGCAGCTTCGGCATCACGATGTACTTGGGGAAGGCCAGTCGAAGCTGGTTGTAGGCACGCCGCTCATCGGCGTTGAGCACTCGCCGCGCGGCCAGCGTCCACGCAGCCGGCAGCGGCGAGAGGCGCCTGCGGCGCGGCGCCCCGGCCCACACTGCCAGCCCGCCCAACAGCGCGCCGACCAACACGGCAGCCAGCAACATCGACAGGGCAGGGGGATTCACGGGTCAGGTAATCGTCGTTAATACGCAGTGGGGCAATCGCTACCTTCTGGCGCCCGATGCTATCGCCACCGACGGCCGACCTCTGCTCCAGACGCAACGGATGACAGGTCGAAGCACGCGGTGCCGACTGCGCTTGATCCAGAGCACCTGCACTTGCAGTGGTCTGTTATTATCTTTGGCTGATCTGAAGTTTTTGCCATCAGACAGTGCGACCGTCAAAGGCGCAGTGAGTTTTCCGAGAGGCTGCCACTCCAGAAGCAGTTCCAGCGGGAATTCAGAACGGTGGACTGGCGTTCGCTGATGTCCACAAGGCAAGTTTCTTATCCAGGAATAACCATGAAAACCTTCAGTGCCAAACCGGCCGAAGTGACGCATGAGTGGTTTGTGATCGACGCGACCGACAAGGTCCTCGGCAGGGTGGCCAGTGAAGTCGCCCTCCGTTTGCGCGGAAAGCACAAGGCCATTTACACGCCTCACGTCGACACCGGCGACTTCATCGTCATCGTCAACGCCGACAAGATCCGCGTCACTGGCAACAAAGCCAATGACAAGGTGTACTACCGGCACACCGGCTACCCCGGCGGCATCATCGCGACGAAATTCAAGGACATGCAGGCCAAGCATCCGGGCCGTGCGCTCGAGAAGGCCGTCAAGGGCATGCTCCCCAAGGGCCCATTGGGTTACGCCATGGTCAAGAAATTGAAGGTGTACGCCGGCGCCACGCACCCGCACACCGCACAGCAGCCCAAGGCGCTGGAAATCTAAGGGGCATGTGATGATTGGTAATTGGAATTACGGTACTGGCCGCCGCAAGTCATCGGTCGCACGGGTTTTCATGAAGAAGGGCACCGGCCAGATTCTCGTCAACGGCAAAACCGTCGATGAGTATTTCGGTCGCCAAACTTCGATCATGATCGTTAAGCAGCCTCTGATGTTGACCGCCAACGACTCAGCGTTCGACGTCAAGGTGAATGTTCATGGTGGCGGCGAATCCGGCCAAGCCGGTGCGGTACGCCACGGCATCACCCGCGCGTTGATCGACTACGACGCAGCGCTGAAGCCTGAGCTCAGTCGCGCGGGCTTCGTTACCCGCGATGCCCGTGAGGTGGAGCGCAAGAAGGTCGGCTTCCACGGCGCACGTCGCCGCAAGCAGTTCAGCAAGCGCTGATCGGTTTTCGCCCGACAAATGGAGAGGTCGCCTTGGGGCGACCTTTTTTGTTCTGGACGCACAGTTCATAATCGTCGTCTTGTGCCTAGATCTTCAGGAGTAGTCATGAACGCAGCCGCAGAACATAGCCAGCTTGTCGTCCCACAAGACGAACCACCTCCCCCGCTGGTTTTCACCGACAGCGCGGCGTCGAAGGTCAAGGAATTGGTCGATGAAGAGGGCAACCCCGACTTGAAGCTGCGCGTGTTCGTTCAAGGTGGCGGTTGCTCGGGTTTCCAGTACGGCTTCACCTTCGACGAGGTGCTCAATGAAGACGACACCCGCATGGACAAGAATGGTGTCACTTTGCTGATCGACGCGATGAGTCTGCAGTACCTGATGGGTGCCGAGATCGACTACAAGGACGATCTGCAAGGTGCGCAGTTCGTCATCAAGAACCCGAACGCCACGACCACCTGCGGTTGTGGCTCCAGCTTCTCGGCCTGAGCCTTTTTAGGCCGCCGGGTACAGCGCCCCGAGAACACGCGGGCCGCGTGCCCCGGTGACGGTCGGCAGGTTGCCCGCACGACGGTCAACCCAGCCGCTGGCCAGCCAGGCGAAGGCCACGGCCTCGACCTGATCGGCTGCCAGCCCGTGCGCTTCGGTCGAGTCGATCTTCAGGCGAGGCAGGCGTTGCGCCAAGCGGCGCATCAAGTCAGCGTTGTAGGCGCCGCCGCCACAGACCCACAGCCGGCTGGCATCCGGTGCGTGGCGGGCCATCGATTGGTGGCAGCCCCATGCCGTCAACTCGGTCAGCGTGGCCTGTACATCGACGGGATTGAACACCCGTCCTGATGCAGTCGTCTGGCCCAGGCATCGTTCCAGCCATGTGGGATTGAACAGATCCCGGCCGGTGCTCTTGGGCGGTGGCAGTGCAAAGTACGTCTCGTTTTGCATCACGCCGAGCAGCGTCTGATTGACCGAGCCCGACGCCGCCCAGGCGCCATCCCGGTCATACGGCTCGCTGCGATGGATCGCGCACCAGTGGTCCATCAGCACATTGCCGGGGCCGCAGTCGAAGCCAACGGTCGTGCCGTCTGCGGCCAATACCGACAGGTTGCTGATGCCGCCAATGTTCAGCACCGCCAGGCTTTCATGGTCGCGGCCGAAGGCGGCGCGGTGAAAGGCGGGCACCAGCGGCGCGCCCTGACCACCGGCTGCCACGTCGCGCGATCTGAAGTCTGCGACGACATCGATGCCGGTCAATTCGGCCAGCAACGCGCCGTTGCACAGCTGCAGCGTGTAGCCGATGCCGTCGAACGCGCCAGGGCAGTGCCGCACGGTTTGCCCGTGGGCTCCGATGGCGACCACCTCCGACGGCGCTACGCCGGCAAGCTCGAGCAAGGCGTTCACCACCTCCGCATAGGTTTTCGACACTGAATTGCCCGCCAGCGCGGCGCGGTGCAGTTCGTTGTCACCGGCGGTGTTCAGCGCGAGCAGTTCAGCCGCGAATTCGGCCGGGAACGCGCGGTGCACATGGGCCCGCACTGAAAATGGCGGTGTGTCGTTGAACGCCACCAAAACGCCGTCGACGCCATCGAGCGAGGTGCCGGACATCAGGCCGATGAAGAGTCGATTCACGACCTTGGCTTTCGCGCAAGAAAAAGTTCGCTGACGCGGGCCTTCGTTGCCTCAGCGTGCAACACCACGAGGCTAGCACTCACTCGAATGCAGCGGTCGCCGGGTTTGTACGTTGCGCGATGCCCAATTGCGTCTTGGCCGATTCGGCCAGCTGTGCGAACTGCACACGTGCAGCCGGCGACAGGGTCACTGTGTTGGCAAGACTGCCGATCATCGACGGATCACGCTGCATACCACCGACTTTGAATTCGAAATGCAGGTGCGGCCCGGTGGCCCAACCCGTCATGCCGACGGCACCGACGTGCATGCCCTGGGAGACGGCCTGCCCCTTGCGCACGTCAATGCGGCTGAGGTGCGCATACAGCGTGCTGCGGTCGTCAGCGTGCTTAACCGACACCACATTGCCATACCCGTTTTGCCAGCCGGCAAACTCCACGACCCCGTCGCTAACAACGCGAACTGGCGTGCCCATCGGGGCGCCGTAGTCGACGCCGGCGTGCTGGCGCCAGTTCTGAAGGATCGGGTGGAAGCGCATCGCAAAGCCCGAGGTTACCCGCGAAAATTCCATCGGGCTGGCGAGGAACGACCGCTGCTTGTTGCGGCCACTCGGATCGAAGTAAGCGCCGCGTTGACCCGCTTGCGTGCTTTCAAACCAAATCGCCGAATGCAATTCGCCGTTGTTGACGAACTCCGCCGCGAGCAGCCGCCCGGCAGACTCGTTCCAGGCGATGGCTTCGCCATCAGCCGTCAGCGTTTCATAGACCACCGAGAAGGTGTCGCCGCGGCGCAGATCGCGGTGGAAGTTGATTTCGGTGGCGAACACCTCGGCCAACTGCGTGGCAACGGCGTCCGGCAGGCCGGCTTCATCGGTCGCATTGAAGAGGGAGTTGACCACCACGCCGCTGCCGATTTTCGACATCGCTGCCAAAGGCGCCGTCTCGATGCGGACATCGAACTGATGGCCGTCGCGCGTGATGCGCAAGCGGGTGAAGTGGGTGGAGAGCTGTGCTGCGCTGCGCGCGGGGTAGCGCGCCACCAGTTCATCCATCTGGCCCGTTGCATCGGCACGCACCTGAACCATCTTGCCGCTGTGGCCCGACAACAGCCCGCGGGCAAGGTTGTCGCGGCGCAAGAAGGCAGCGGCCTCAGCATCATCGACCCCCAGGCGCCGCAGCAAGCTGTCCACCGTGTCGCCGGGACGCGTTGTGTCGTTGCGATACAAGGGCAGCGCCTGCTGGGCCAGCGATAACACCTGCGCTTGCAGGTCCACCGGCGCGATCGCTTCGGTGACGAGGCGTTGGGCCGGGGTGTCGATCGCAGAAAGCGGCGCCACGCCGAAGGCGGTGACGCCAAAACCGGCACAACCCAGCATGATCGTCGCGTAAAGCCGCCGAGGATGTCGGCGCAGCAGGCTGGCGGCCCGCTGGCCAATTCGAACAGCAAGGCGGTCGATCAAATCAGGTGTGCTCAATGGTCAGGAAGCGCAACGCTCGGTGTGCAGCCATCGCGTGATGCCTGCCGGGTGGATATGACGGTATGAACCTGTCCCGTAAACTGCCGAGTGATTCAAACACCTGAGAGTGGCAGCCGGATTCATGATCACTGCGCCTGCCAAAGCCCCAAAACGAGGCGCAAGTATAGCGACGGGTTCATCGGTATTCGCCATGTCGACCGCGCCGATTGCACGTCTTTATTACGTAGTTTCCCGACATGCCGACACCTGACCTTTTCGACTCGAATGCACCCGGCTTGAGCCCTTTTCCTGTGACAGAACGTGTGTTGGCCGACTTTCGCGCCACACAGCGAGGCTGTGACGAACTGCTGCCGCAAGCCGACTGGCTGACCAAGCTGGCCCGCGCCGAGGCCACGGGAACGCCGCTGCGCATCAAGCTCGGGCTCGACCCGACCGCCCCCGACATCCATCTCGGCCACACCGTGGTGCTGAACAAGCTCCGGCAATTGCAGGACTTGGGCCACACCGTGATCTTCCTGATCGGTGACTTCACCTCGATGATCGGCGACCCGTCCGGCCGCAACGCCACCCGCCCCCCGCTGACCCGGGAGCAGATCGAGGACAACGCGAAGACCTACTACCAGCAGGCCACGCTGGTGCTTGACCCCGAGAAGACCGAGGTTCGATACAACTCCGAATGGAGCGACCCGCTCGGTGCGCGCGGGCTGATTCAACTGGCCTCGCGCTACACCGTGGCGCGGATGATGGAGCGCGACGACTTCACCAAGCGCTACAAGGCCGGCACGCCGATCAGCGTGCACGAGTTTTTGTACCCGCTGATGCAAGGCTACGACTCGGTGGCATTGAAGAGCGACCTCGAACTCGGCGGTACCGACCAGAAGTTCAATCTGCTGGTCGGTCGCGCGCTGCAAAGCGAGTACGGCCAGGAGCCGCAGTGCATCCTGACGATGCCGCTGCTCGAGGGGCTCGATGGCGTCGAGAAGATGTCGAAGAGCAAGAACAACTTCATCGGCATCAGCGAAGCGCCGAACGACATGTTTGCCAAGCTGCTGTCGATCAGCGATGTGCTGTTGTGGCGCTATTTCATGCTACTGTGTTTCCGCTCTGAAGGCGATATCGCCGCGCTGAAAGCCGAGGTCGAGGTCGGCCGCAACCCGAAGGACGCGAAGGTGATGCTGGCCAAGGAAATCACCGCGCGGTTCCACAGCGCAGTGGCGGCCGATGCGGCCGAGCATGACTTCAACCTGCGCGCGCGCGCGGAGGTGTGCCCGATGTGATTCCTGAGCTGGCCATCGCCGGCGCGCCACTCGGCATCGGTGCTTTGCTGCGCGCGGCGCTGCTGGCGCCGTCGAGCAGCGAAGCGCTGCGCCTGGTCGACGGCGGCGGTGTCAAGGTCGACGGCAGTGTGGTCAGTGACCGCGGCCTGAAGCTCGGTGCCGGAACCTATGTACTGCAGGTCGGCAAGCGCAAGTTCGCGCGAGTGACACTCAGCTGAGCCGCGGGCCGCCTCAGCGGTTCAACACGCCCGAGGCGACCAAGCCTGCGGGCACATGCGGCGCGGCGTTTTCGATGTGACCGGTCTGGTCGTCGAAGAAAAAATCGGGCTCGAATTCGCGCAGGAACTCGCCCTTCGCCAGGCCGCCGAGGAACATCGCCTCGTCAATCTCGATGTCCCAATCCATCAGCGTACGGATCGCGCGTTCATGGGCCGGTGCGCTGCGCGCAGTCACCAGCGCGGTGCGGATGCCCATCGCTGGGGTGGCGGCACGCTGCAGCCGCTGCAGCGCTACGAGCAGCGGCTTGAACGGGCCGGCGGCCAGGGGCTTTTCGGCGCGGTCACTTTCATGTTCCTGGAATGCGCTCAATCCGGCGCGCTGGAACACTTGCTCGGCCTCGTCGGAGAACAGCACCGCGTCGCCGTCGAAGGCAATGCGCACCTCGTTCGGATGCGCCGCGGAAGCGCGCGCGGAGTGCGGGTAGACGCGCGCCGCGGGCACTCCGGCGTCGAGAGCGGAGCGCACGTCGGCCTCGTTGGTCGACAAAAACAGGTTTGCGTTCAGCGGCTGCAGATAGCGCCACGGCGGTTGGCCGCGGGTGAACACGCCGCGCTGGATCGGCAAGCCGTGCTGCTTGGCTGAGCGGAACACCCGCATGCCTGAGACCGGATCGTTGCGTGACAGGATCACCACCTCGACGCGCTGGGTCGTTGACGGATCATTCGCGTTCACCGACGGTGCGCGGTTGAACGCGAGCAGCTTGTTGACCAGCGAGAACGCAACGCCGGGCTTGGCCGTGAGCGCCAGTCGGTCGAGTTGCAGCCGCATGTAAGCGCGGTCATCGTTGGCTTCGAAGACTTCGTTTTCTTCCTCGAAATCAAACAGTGCGCGCGACGAGATGGCCACCACCAGTTGGCCGACGAGAGAGACAGGCATGCGGTTGATGATACGGCGCTACCTGCAGAGTCTCGGCCCGCCGGGCACCTCAAGCTACTGCACGAAACCCATCATCGGCAGGCGTACGAGAAGCACCGCATTGACCCGTCAATCACAAAGCAGGCCGCTCGCTAAATCGGTAAAGCAAGCGAAGCGAAGCGCCCAATCAAGCCACGCCCGCGGAACCGGCTTTGCCGGGCCGCCAGGCGGCGCCAACGGGCGGGCAGGCCCGTTGGCCTTCGGCAGCCGCAAGGCCTCTTCCGGGCCCTTGCGCGCGGCCTTAGCCCCTCGGGGGCAGGAGCGCAGCGACTGGGGGGCCTTACTTAACCCAGGTGTTGAGTTGAATGATCGGCAGCAGCACGGCCAGCACGATCAGCATCACCACGCCGCCCATCGCGACGATCAGCAGCGGCTCCAGGATGGTGGCCATTTGAAGCGCACGGCGCTGTACTTCGGTGGCGAGCTGCTTCGCCGCGCGGTCGAGCATTTGCGGCAGTTGGCCGGTTTGCTCGCCGAGCCGCGCGAACATCGCCAGCAGCCCAGGAAATCGCTTCTTGCCGGCCAGCGCCGCGGCCAGCGGGGCGCCTTCGCGCACGCGCACCAGCGCATCCAGCGCATCGGCACGCATGGCCCGGTTCGACAGTGTCTCGGCCGCCGCCTGCAGCGCCTTCAGGATTGGCACCCCCGCACCGGCCAGCATCGCCAGGGTGCCAGCGAAACGCGCGGCGTTGTAGCCGCGGGCCAGCCGGCCGATCAGCGGAAGGTTCAGCCAGCCCGCGTCGAAGCGCTCGCGAAACAGCGGGTTGCGCAGCATCAACAGCAGCGTGCCGACGCCCGCCCCGAGCGCCAGCAGCAGCAGCCAGCCGTAGCTGCGCAAAAAGCTGCTGGTGGCAAGCATCGCGATGGTCAGTGCGGGCAGCGCGCGCTTCGAGCTGGTGAACACCGACGCCACTTGCGGCACCACATAGGTGACGAGGAAGATCACGATCACCAGTGCGATCACCGACACGATGGCCGGGTACAGCGTGGCGCCGATCAGCTTGGCTTTCAGCGCCTGGCGCTCTTCCAGGTCATCCGCCAGCCGCTCCAGCACCTGGCCCAGAGCGCCGCTTTGCTCACCGGCGGCGACCACGCCGCGGTAGACGTCGTCGAACTCGCGCTCGGCGCTGCCCAAGGCACGCGCGAACGGCGAGCCGGCGTTGACCTCGGAGCGCAGGTGCGCCACCAGCTCGCGCTGGCGCGGGTCTTCGGCCTCGTCGCTGAGCGCGGTGAGCGCGCGTTCCAGCGGCAGGCCGCTGCCGACGAGACCTGCCAGCTGGCGGGTCCACACCGCGAGGCCTGTCGTCGAGAACACCCGCGTCGTGAAGCGCAGCCCCTGGCCGGGGGTGCCCGCCGACGCGACCTGGGTGACCTCCAGCGGCACCAGCGCCTGTGCCCGCAGTTGTGCCCGCGCGGCGCGGGCGTTGTCGGCTTCGACGATGCCGGTGCTCGATTTCCCCGCCGCGGTCAGCGCCTCGAATTTGTAGGCGGGCATGTCACTCTCGTGTGACTCTCATCACTTCTTCAGGCGATGTGATGCCTTCTGCGACCAGCCGTTCGCCGTCTTCGCGCATCGAGCGCAACCCGGCCTGCTCAGCGGCTACGAACAACTGCGATTCAGCCGCGCGGCTGTGGATCAGCGAGCGCACTTTGTCGTCGGCGACCATCATCTCGTAGACGCCGGTGCGGCCCTTGTAGCCGCTGTGGCCGCAGTCGGCGCAGCCCACCGGGTGATAGCGCCCCTGCGCGTCGACCTTCTTGCAGTGCACGCACAGCTTGCGCACCAGCCGCTGCGCCAGCACGCCGAGCAGCGAGCTGCTGAGCAGGAAGGGCTCAACGCCCATGTCGGTCAGCCGCGTCACCGCACTCTGTGCGTCGTTGGTGTGCAGCGTGGCCAGCACCAGGTGGCCGGTGAGCGAGGCCTGGATCGCGATCTGCGCGGTTTCGTAGTCGCGGATCTCGCCGATCATGATCACGTCCGGGTCCTGGCGCAGGATGGCACGCAGCGCCTTCGCAAACGTCAGGTCGATCTTCGGGTTCACCTGCGTCTGGCCGATGCCGCCGAGCTCGTATTCCACGGGGTCTTCAACCGTCAACACATTCGTCGTCGAGGTGTCCACACGGCCGAGCGACGCGTACAGCGTGGTCGTCTTGCCCGAGCCAGTGGGCCCGGTCACCAGCACGATGCCGTGCGGCTGCTGAACCAATTTGTCAAAGCTCGTGAGCACATCGCCGCTCATGCCCAGGCCTTCGAGCGTGAACTTCGATTCGCCCTTGTCGAGCAGCCGCAGCACCGCGCGCTCGCCGTGCGACGACGGCAGTGTGCTGACGCGCACGTCGACCGCTCGGCCGCCGATGCGCAGCGAGATGCGGCCGTCCTGCGGCAGGCGCTTTTCGGAGATGTCGAGCTCGGCCATGATCTTCAGCCGCGAGATCAGCGCGGCGTGCAGCGCCTTGTTCGGCTGCACCACCTCGCGCAGCGTGCCG
>JANPNF010000133.1:0-3229 GCA_031427315.1 Burkholderiales bacterium
CAGGCATCGCCGCAGGCCCCCAACCGCAGCGCCGCATTCCAGCCGCAGCGCTCGCTGCGTGGTGTGCGCACCTGCGCATAGCGCCAGCGGTGCGCGACCGCATGCACCGGCGCTTCGAGGTCTGCGCCGACCGTGCCTTCGAAGGCGCGCAGCATGTCGGCGATTACCGCCTCCGCCGGTGCTTCCAAGTGATCGATCGTCCACTGCGGTGTGGCGTGCAGCACCCAGCGACAGGCCACGCCCTCGGCGTTCGTGCGACCGAGGCGGGCGTCATCACGCCGGGCCAGCAACAGCACACCGTGTGCATCAGTGCTGAGGCAGGCGTTCTTCGCCGTCGGCAGCGGATGCGCCCACGCCGCCATCAGCGTCCAGCACGGTTCGCTGCGGGTGTGTCGCATCGCGTCGGCAAGCGCCGCGTCGGGTGCCAGCAGCAGCGCTGCCTGCTCGGCGGGCAGCGCGACCACGACCGCGGCAAATGGGTTGGCGTGGGCGGTGCCATCGCGCAGTTGCAACTGCCAATCCGCGGCGGCAGCGCTGGGTTCGATCGCGGTGATGTGGCTGTCGGTATGCACGGTGACACCCGCGGGCAGCTTGGCCGCGAGCTGACTGGCCAGCGCGTTCATCGAGGGCACGCCGTAGACCGGCGAGTGGGCCGCGTGCCGCGCTGCATCAGCTGTCGCCACGCCTGCGGACTCGCGGTCGTCACGAACCCAGCCCGCTGTGTGCCACGCCGCCACCTGCGCGCGGAACGCGGCCGTGGTGGCACTGAAACCGGGTGCGCCGTGGTCGAACGCACCAGCGGCGCTGCTTCGCGTCGCACATCGACCACCGGGACGGCGGCTCTTGTCGAACAGTGAGACCGCGTGACCAGCGGCGGCCAGCTCAGCCGCGACGGTCAGGCCGGCGATGCCAGCGCCGATCACTGCGATGCGCGCCATCAACGGCTGCACGCTGCCAAGCGCTTCATGAATTCGCCCGCCGCTTCAGCCAGCGCATCAGCACGCCGACGCCCGGCAGCTTTTCGTACAGCTCTTCGGCGGCGTCCCAGTAGTCGCGGTGCAGCGTGATCAGCCCGTTCGCATCGAGCTTCAAGTGCGATGCCCCGCGCACCGTCTGCCACTCGCGGCTGAAGCGCCGGAAACGGAAGATGAAATCCCAGGTCAGCACGCACTGGTCGCCTTGCGCAATCACGTCCAGAACGACGAAGCGCGGCGCATCGAGTGCCACGTACATGTGCGCGAACACCTGCTGGATCGCGGGCAGGCCGCGCACCTCGTTGAACGGGTCCTTGAAGTCGGCGTCGGGCGCGTAGAAATCGCCGAGCCGGGGCAGGTCGGCGGGGGTCAAGGCCTCGAAGGCGCAGACGATGCGGGCGACGCGGGGGTCTGTGCTGCGCGGCGCGAGGCTGTTTGTCATGGCCCGAGCCTCACAGCCCGGTAACGCGCCGGATGGCGTTGAAGTACAGCCCGTCGCTCAGGTGGCCCATCGCTTTCAGGAAGCGGGTGAACCGTTTCGGGAAGTGAATCTCGAATTCCCCGGCTGCCCAGCCGGCGAGCATCTCGCGCGCCGCGTCTGCCGGCTGGATCAGCGCAGGCATTTTGAATTCGTTTTGCGCGGTCAGCGGCGTTTCGACAAAGCCGGGGCAGATCACCGACACGCCGATGCCCTGCGGCTGCAGATCGAGGTAGAGCGTCTGCGCCAGATTGATCAGCGCCGCCTTGGTCGGGCCGTAGGCCAGCGCGTTCGGCAGGCCACGGTAGCCCGCGACGCTCGCCACCAGACTGAGGTGCCCGGATTTTTGCCGCAGCAGCACCGGCAGCACCGCGTCCAGCATGTAGAGCGCGCCGACGTAGTTGACCTTGTCGTGCTGCAGCATCTGATCCAGGTCAAACGCGGTCGCGCGCAAGGCCGCGTAATGGCCAGCGCAGTACAGCGCCATGTCGATCCGGCCGAAGCGCTCGACGATGCGCGTCACTGCGCTTGCCATCGCGTCGCGGTCGGTGGCGTCGAGCGCGATGCCCAGGCTGTCCTGGTGTGCGGCTTCGAACGCCGCGATGGCCGCCGCGTTGCGCGCCGACACGATCACCTTCGCACCCCGCGCATGCAGCAGCTGCGCGGTGGCCAGCCCGATGCCGCTGGACGCACCGACCAGCCAGACGACGCAGCCAGACCAGTCGGTGATGCGCGGGTTCAACGGCATGAAATGGATTCCATCATGGCTTGTAGAACGACAGCGTCACATCGCCCAACCGCACGCCGAATTTGCTCATGACCGCCTTGTTCAGCATCACGTGCGCGTCCATCAGGTACATCCAGTCGTCGAACTGCACCTCGTAGGTCTTGCCATCGACCGGCAGGTTCAGCGTGTAGCCCCACTGAAAGGCGTTGCCCGCACTCTGGCCTTGCGCCGTGCCGACCACGTCGTCAGCCGTGCCGGTGTACTGGCCGTTGGGTAACTTCTTCAGGCGCCAGATGCGTTGCTGCTTTTCACCGTCGTTGTAGGTGAAGCGCTCATCGAGCACGCCGTCGTCGCCCTGCCAGCTGCACGTCATCGCCACGGTGAAACGACGCACGACTTTGCCTGCGCGGTCGGTAAACAGGCCGTGCGCGGTGATCTCGCCGTTGAAATAGGTCTTCAGGTCGAGCACGGGCTTCTCTGCCGTGTAATCGGCCGGCGTCGGTCCGGCGCAGGAGGTCAGCAAGGCCAGGGCGGCCACGGCCAGTACCCGCGTCAAAAATTTATTCATGGTGTTTCCCGAGCGTTGCGTATCAACAGGGTGTACAGCAGCACGCCCGCGCCGATTTTCAGCAGGCAGGGCAGTACACAGTAAGCGGTGGTCAGCGCGGACAGCGCCTGCGGGGTGTTTGCGCCGGGCGCGTAGCCGAACCACGCGAGGGCTGGCAAGGCCACGCCAGCGGCGAGTGCGAGGTTCAGTTTGGTCGCGCAATTCCACCAGCCGAAGTAAGCGCCCTCCGCCTGTTCGCCGTGCCCCGCGCGCTGGATCACGCCGGCGAGGATCGCACTCGGCAAGGTCAGGTCGGCGCCGAGCGCGATGCCGCTGAGCGCGCACACGGCGGTGTAGGCCATCACGTCGCCCGCGCCCAGCATCGCTGCCCCGCTGAACACCACGATGGCGAGCCCTATGCCGACCAGCCAGGCGCGCTCCAGCCCCCACCAGCGCACGGCACGCACCCACAGCGGGATGGACAGCGCGCCAGCGGCAAAGTA
>JANPNF010000134.1:0-2508 GCA_031427315.1 Burkholderiales bacterium
GATATCAGCATTTGTTCCAATTATAAATCCTCCAATTCTCCAAAAAAGTCCTTTCCAAAGAAACTCTTCGTTTCGGACAAAATTTCTTAATGTAAAAATACGATCGCGCGACGCATGTCCATGATGCCGCCGCGCTCGTTCTCCGGGCTACCGTAGCGGTGACCGCCGAACATGAAGAACCCGGGGTCGTTGATCAATGTGCTGGGCGAGCGCTTGTTCGCATTCAGCGCGGCCATCGCCATGAACGGCTTGAAGGTCGAGCCTGGCGGGTAGGTGCCGCGCAGCGCGCGGTTCAGCAGCGGCTTGTCCAGCGACTCATTGAGCTCCTTCCAGCTCTCCGCATCAATGCCGTCGACGAACAGGTTGGGGTCGAAGGTCGGCTTGCTGACGAAAGCCAGCACCTCGCCACTGCGCGGATCGATCGCCACCAGCGCACCGCGCCGGTCGCCGAACAGCGTCTCGACCAGCGCCTGCAGCCGGATGTCGATCGACAGCACCACGGTGTTGCCCGGCGTAGCAGGGTTGCTGTGCAGGCGCCGCACGGCCCGGCCCGAGGCGCTGGTCTCGACCTCCTCGAAGCCGGTGGTGCCGTGCAGATCGGCCTCGTAGCTCTGCTCGATGCCCAGCTTGCCGATGTACTCGGTGCCGCGGTAGTTGGGCGCGTCATCGGCGTCGTCGATGACTTCTTTTTCGGCGGGGTTGATGCGCCCGATGTAGCCGAGCAAATGGCTGCCCACCTCGCCCAGCGGGTAGTTGCGAAACAGCCGCGCCTTCACCTCGACACCGGAAAAACGGTAGCGCTGCGCGGTAAAGCGGGCCACTTCCTCGTCGGTCAGCTTGGTGCGGATCGGCAACGACTCAAAGTTTTTGCTTTCCTCCATCAGGCGCTTGAAGCGCTTGCGGTCGCGCGGCTGAATGTCGATCACCTCGGCCAGCTGGTTGATCGTGGCGTCGAGGTCGTCGATGCGCGCCGGCATCAGCTCTAACGTGTAAGCCGAGTAGTTGTTGGCCAGCACGACGCCGTTGCGGTCGACGATCAGACCGCGATTCGGCACGATCGGCACCACCGAGATGCGGTTGTTCTCGGCCCGCACGCTCAGCTCTTCGTGCTTGGCCACCTGCAGATGCGTGAGGCGAAAAGCCAGCAGGCCGAAGCACACCAGCACGAAGGCCGCCGCTGCCAACAGCCGCGCCTGAAATCGGCGCAGCTCCTGCAGGGCGTTATTGAGTTCTGTCACAGCGGGCGATTCTGGTCGCGGTCGGGGGCGCGGCGCTGGGGCGCCAGCAGCAGCCAGGTCGCGAGCGGCCACAGCAGCGCCTCGAACACTGGCGCCAGCAGCGCGTGCCAGCCCGGCAGCATGCCGCCGGCGATCATTCGCACCGTAAACGACATCAGGTGCGCAGCGAGAAACAGCGGCAGGATCTGCAGCGCCTGCGAGGGCAGGTCGAACCACAACAGGCGGCGGTGGATGGTGGTGGCCGCGTAGGCCAGCAGCGTGTAGGCCAGCGCATGCTGGCCTAGCAGTGCGCCGTCGTGCACATCCATCAGCAGGCCGAACATGAACGCCACACCGACTCCGACGCGGCGCGTCTGGTGCACGTTCCAGAACACCAGCACCAGCGCCAGCGCATCGGGTGCTGCCGGGTGACGGCCGAGCGGCACCAGGTTGATGGCGAGCGCGCCCAGCAGCGTGACCCACAGGAACAACGGGTTGACTGGCAGCAGCAGCTGATCGGTGCGGCGCGGCAGGATCATCGGCGTGCCGCTTTCTTGGTGTGGCCGCCCGAGGCGGCCGATGTCGGCGCAGACGCCGACGATGCAGCCTCGGCTGCCGACTCCGGGCGCGGCGGCAGCTGCAAGCCGATCGGCTCCAGCACCAGCACCTGGCGCACCCCGTCGGGGGCTGCTGCCGGCGCCAGCAGGATCTTGGCGAAACCCGAATCGACCTTGCGATCGATGGTCACCACCCTGGCCACCGGCAGGCCGGGCGGGTAGACGCCGTCAACCCCCGAGGTTTGCAGCAAGTCGCCGAGCTGCACATCGGCATTGCCCGCCATGAAGCGCAGTTCGAGAGCGTCGCCCGTGGCCGAACCATAGGCCGCGCTGCGCGCCTGCGTGCGTGCGTTCAGCACCGGCACAGCAGCGTCCTTGTCGGTCAACAGCGTCACCTCTGACGACAGCGGATAGACCCGCGTCACCTGCCCGATCACCCCGGCTTCGCTGATCACCGGCGAGCCGGCCACGATGCCTTGCGCCAGCCCCCGGTCGACCACCACCTTGCGCGAGTAGGGATCACTCGATTCATACAGCACCTCGGCCGCCTGCGAGCGCACCAGCAAACCGGCTCGCACATCAAGCAGCGCCCGCAGCCGTGTGTTTTCGGCCTGCAGCTGATCGACCCGGTTGACACGCAGCGCCTGGTTGGCGAGCGCACGGCGGGCGGCCGATTCATTGGCGATCGCGGCCTCGAGCCCGGCTGCGTACTCGAAGGCCAGCTCACTCAGTTC
>JANPNF010000135.1:0-14224 GCA_031427315.1 Burkholderiales bacterium
ATGTTGACGTTGCGCCCGATGCTGACTTCATTGCCGATGTAGACACCCTGGCCCAGCGCACAGTCGGCGCCGATACGCGCGCCGGCGCACACATGGGCGAAGTGCGACACCCGGGTGCCCGCACCGAGCTGCGCACCAGGATCGACCACCGCGGTCGGGTGAATCAGGCCCATCAGCGCGCGCGCCGATCACGGCACCACGGCCAACCGAGGGCGACAACGCAGCCCCTCATCGCGCCGTGACTTCAAAAGCGTGTTTCAGCATGTGCGTGATTTTAGAGGCGCTCAGAATCCCGGCGACAAAGCCGTGGCCCAAAAGCCCCCAACCTAAAATCAGCGTCTATCCTGAGCCTGCCCCATGACCGCTGACCACGACCCTTCCGCCACGCCAACCACCACCACCGCAGGCCCTGCGGCCGACGAGAACCAGCTGATCACTGAACGCCGCGAGAAGCTGGCCGCGATCCGCAACGCCGCAAAAGCCAGCGGAGGCGCCGCCTTCCCGAACGACTTTAAGCCCACGCACCGTGCCGCCGAACTGGTCACAGCGCACAGCGAGCGCAGCAACGAGGAACTCGAAGCACTGAACCTCACGGTCAGCGTGGCAGGTCGGATGGTGCTCAAGCGGGTGATGGGCAAGGCCAGCTTCTGCACGCTGCAAGACGGCTCGCTGGGCACCACCGGCGGGCGCCTCCAGCTGTTCATCACCAAGGATGCGCTGGGTGATGCCGGCTACGAGTCGTTCAAGCACCTGGACCTGGGCGACATCCTCGGTGCCTGCGGCCAGCTCTTCAAGACCAAGACCGGCGAGCTGTCGGTGCGCGTGACCACACTGCGCCTGCTGACCAAGAGCCTGCGCCCGCTGCCCGACAAGTTTCACGGCATGGCCGACCAGGAGCAGAAGTACCGCCAGCGCCATGTCGACCTGATCACCGATGCCGACGCGCGCGCCCGGTTCACAGCCCGCAGCAAGGCGCTCAGCTCGATCCGCCAGTTCATGGTCGACCACGGCTTCATGGAAGTCGAGACGCCGATGCTGCACCCGATTCCCGGCGGCGCGAACGCCAAGCCCTTCGTCACCCATCACAACGCGCTCGACCAGCAGATGTTCCTGCGCATCGCGCCCGAGCTGTACCTGAAGCGCTTGATCGTCGGTGGCTTCGAGCGGGTGTTCGAGATCAACCGCAGCTTCCGCAACGAAGGCATCAGCATTCGGCACAACCCCGAATTCACGATGATGGAGTTTTACGCCGCGTACTGGAATCACCACGACCTGATGGACTACACCGAACAGGTGCTGCGCCACGCAGCACGGGGTGCGACCGGCTCTGCCACGCTGACCTACGGCGGCAAGACGGTCGATCTCGATGCGCCGTTCACTCGCCTGACGGTGCGCGATTCACTGGTCGCCTACGCCGGGCTGAGCGCCGCCGAAGCAGAAGATGTGCAGGTGCTGCATGCGAAGCTCAAGGCCCTCGGCGAGGAACCGCCGGCGCACTGGAAGCTGCCCGAGCTGCAGTTCGGCCTGTTCGAGGCGGTGGTCGAAGCGCAGCTGTGGAACCCGACCTTCATCATCGACTACCCCGTCGAGGTCAGCCCGCTGGCCCGCGCCTCGGATGCCGATCCGGCCATCACCGAGCGCTTTGAGCTCTTTATCACCGGCCGCGAGTACGCCAACGGCTTCAGTGAGCTGAACGACGCGGAAGATCAAGCCGTGCGCTTCCAGGCCCAGACCGCCAACAAGGAGGCCGGCGACGAGGAGGCGATGTACTACGACGCCGACTTCATCCGCGCGCTGGAAATCGGCATGCCGCCCACCGGCGGCTGCGGCATCGGCATCGACCGGCTGATGATGCTGATCACCGACAGCCCGAGCATCCGCGACGTGATCCTCTTTCCTTCTCTCAGGAAGGAATCGTGAGTTTTCCGTCGCTGCGCAAGAAGGGGTGCCAGTGTGACGCGCATCGTCATCGACTTTGCTGAAGACGCCCTGTTGCTTGCTCAGCAGGTGGCGAGGGAAGAAGGAATATCGTTGAGCGTCGCCGTATCAACCCCAATACGGGTCGGCAACGTTTCGGCCACGGATGTCACCGCGACCCCCCTGCGAGGCCGCTTTGCACTGCTGCCGCAGCGAGGCAGCATCGTTACGCCTGAACACGTCCGCGATTTGTTGAATCGCTCCGGCATCTGAGGACAAGTCTTTACGGTCCTGCAGCGCAAGCTCCACACATAACCGCGCGACAACATATCCAGCAGGCAAGGTGTTCGCGAGAGCGCTGCGGCAAGCCGCTGTGTTGCGCTCATGTCATCCGGGCCGGAAAAGACTCGGCCCTCCTTCTTTACTTAGCTCCACACAGCGACTCGCCACAGCGCTCCAACAGCCACCGAGACGGTCGGAGGTTGAGTTCTTCACCTGCAACCACGGTGCCATCTGCTGAGGACATGGGGGTGACCGGCGTAGCGAAGTCAAGGCGGAGGCCTGGCCGCAGGCCGACGCCGGGGGACATGAGCGGAGCCAGTCGCCCCATGCCCTCGGCAGCAACGCTTCGGTCGGCACGAATCACCGCTGCTTGAACACCGGCTTGCGCTTGTTCACAAACGCGTCCATGCCTTCCTTCTGGTCTTCGGTCGCGAACAGCGAGTGGAACATCCGACGTTCGTGGCTGACGCCGTCGGCCAGCGTGCCTTCGAAGGCGCGGTTGACGCATTCCTTGGCCATCATCACGCTCGGGCCGCTGAATTCGCAGATGCTTCTCGCCGCGGCCAGCGCCACCGCCATCAGCTCGGCCGCCGGCACCACGCGCGACACCAGGCCGGCGCGCTCGGCCTCGGCCGCATCCATCATCCTGCCTGTCAGCACCAGGTCCATTGCCTTCGCCTTGCCCACCGCGCGCGGCAGGCGTTGCGTGCCACCGGCGCCGGGAATGATGCCGAGCTTGATCTCGGGCTGGCCGAACTTCGCGCTGTCAGCGGCGATGATGACGTCGCACATCATCGCCAGCTCGCAGCCACCACCGAGCGCAAAGCCTGACACCGCGGCGATCACCGGCTTGCGGACGCTCCTCAACGCCTCCCCGTTGCGGGTGATGAAGTCACCCTTGTAGGCCTCCATGTAGGTGAGCGTGGCCATCGCGCCGATGTCGGCACCGGCCGCAAAGGCCTTCTCGCTGCCGGTGATGACGATGCAGCCGATGCCCTCGTCGGCATCGAAGGCCTGCAGCGCCGCGCCCAGCTCGCTCATCAGGCCATCGTTCAGCGCATTGAGCTGCTTCGGCCGATTCAGCGTGATCAGCCCGGTCTTCAGCGGGCCGTCGCCCACAGTGTCGGTGAGGATGAATTCGTGGGGCATGGCGGTTCTCCGTGGGCAGTGTGGGCTTGGGCAAGACTGTAGTCAGTTCACTTCGCTAACTGCGGCCGCCGCTTGATCATCAGGTCCATATAGATCTCGGCGTCCTGCTGGATGCGGATGCGCACCGGCAGGTACTGCAGGCTGGGTGCGAACCAGACGGTGGCCGACAGCTCATCGCCCTTGCGCGATTCGCGGCGCGGTTGCAACGGGATGGCATCGATGGTGCCGAACGAGGTGTAGATCGGCTCGGACTCGCGCACGTCGTAGGTCCACACGCTCATGCGGCGCGGCAGGGCCAGCGGCAGCTCGATCGTGCCGCCCGGTTTGAGCAGCTCGGGGTGGCGGGTGAACAAGTAGCTGAGCTGCACGAACTGGCTGGCGGTGTCCTGCACGCCGGGCACACGCTCGACGCGCTGGCCGTTGTTCAGCACGACCCCGTCGGTTTCCAGAGTGACGCTGGCGCGCTTGCGATCGCGAAACGCGGCCTTGCTCTCTTCGTCATAGCGTTCGGGCACCAGGCCGGCGTCAGTCAATCGACCGTCGCTGCTCATGCGACGCGAGTACAGCGGCGCGAACGAAGCGCCAACGATCACATCGAGGTGCACCTGGTAGCGATCGCCGACATGCACCCAGTCGACCTGCGCACTGCCGGAGACCTCGCCGCGGTAGTTGCCGGTCAGCTCATAGCTGATGCGGGTCGAGGGTGGCCAGCCGAAGGTGTCGGCAGCCGACGCTGGCGCCGATGCAGGCGCGGCAGCAGCGACCACTGGCATCGACGCCGCAGAGGCTGCGACAGCAGCCGCCACGGGCTGAGCTGGGGCTGACGCGGCGGGTTCCGGCGCGCTGGCGGAAACCTCGGCTGGCGCGGCGGCCACCACGGGCTCAGGCTCAGGCGCTGATGCAGCAACCGCGGGCGCCGATGCCGCGGCAGCTACCGGCTGGGCCTGTCGCGGCGGAAGTGGTGGAGTCGGCAAGGCAGGCGGTGGCGATACCGCCACAGGCACAGGCGGCGCGCTGAAGGTCATGTCCCGCACCGGCACCAGCTCGATGCGTGCCGGCTTCTGGCCTTGGTCGAAATCGATCACGCTGTCGTTGATGCTGCGCATCACGCAGGCGTGCATCACCAGAACGGCAGCGACCAGCGCCATCCGACCCGCAATCCGCCTGCGGCTGGCCGCTGGCGCTTGGGTCGTTGGACTCATCGCGGGTATCGACGCGGCAGCAGCGCTCAGCCGCCCAGCCAGGCGCTGCGCAGCGCAAGCGCAGCGCGCGGGGCTTTGGCGTCGGCTGTCAACGTGACCGCACCGGCGACATCGGCCGGCTCGGGCACATCGAGCGAGAGCCTGAGCAATCGCTGATCGCGCGACACCAGCAGCACGGCCAGCTGGCCCGGTGTCAGCCCACGCAGCGCATCGTCGAGCCGACGCAATCGCCAATCACCCAGCGCCAGCACCTCGTCGCCGGCCGACAGCCCTGCCCGCTCGGCAGCACCGCCGCGCAACACATGGGTGACCTTGATGCCGGTCAATGCGCTTTCACTGACGCGCAGTCCCAGGCGCTGCGCCAGCGTGGTCGGTGGCGCCTGCCACTGCACGCCGAAGGGCTTCAGCAGATCCTTCAGCGGCAGGTCGCCAGTGCCGTGCACCCACTGGCGCAGATGCCGGGTCAGCGCATCGGCCTGCGACGGGCCGGCGACATCGCGCAGCACCTCCACGATGTCGGCCTCGGTGATTGGGCCGCCTGCGCTGCGCGCCCACAGACCGCACATCACGACATCGAGCGTGGCCTGTCGGCGTGAGCCGTGCGAGCGCAGGCTCAAGTCCAGCGCCAGCGCGACCAGCGAGCCCTTGGTGTAGTAGCTGATCGTGGCGTTCGGCGTGTTCTCGTCGCCGCGGTAGTACTTGACCCAGGCGTCGAAGCTGGCCTGCGCCACGCTTTGCACCTGCCGCCCCGGCATGCTCTGCACGCTGGTCACGGTCTTGGCGACTGCCTTCAGGTAGCGCGCCTCGTCGATCAGGCCCGCGCGGCGCAGCAGCAGGTCGTCGTAGTACGAGGTGAAGCCTTCGAAGAACCACAGCAGCTCGGTGTAGTTCTCGCGGGTGTAGTCGTAAGGCGCGAAGTCGCGCGGCCTCAAGCGCTTGACGTTCCAGGTGTGGAAATACTCGTGGCTGATCAGGCCCAGCAGCGTCACATAGCCGTCGCTGCTCGCTTCGGGTGGCGCACCTTTGGCCGCAGTGACCCCACCCACACGCGGCAGATCACGGCGCGCCGCGATCAATGCGGTGCTGGCGCGGTGCTCCAGACCACCGTAACCATCGTCGACGCTGTTGAGCAGGAACACATAGCGCCGGAACGGGATGTCGCCACGCTTGGGCGCATCGCCATGCCAGAACGCGATCTCGGTCTCGCAGATGCGTTTCGTGTCGGCCAGCAGCCGTGCGCCGTTGAAGTCGGGCAGCGCACCGGCCACCACCAGTTCGTGCGGCACCCCGTGCGCCTTGAATTGGCCGCGCCAGAAGGTGCCGAGCTCGAACGGGTGATCGACCAGTTCGTCGTAGTCAGCGGCTTCGAACATGGCGGCTGCGGTCGCTGACATCGAAGTTGCCACCTGCCAACCGCGCGGCAGCGACCGCAGCGCGATGCGGTGCAGCTCGGCTTCGCGGCCCTCGACGCGCAGGCACAGGCTGGTGCCGTTGAAGAAGCCACGTTGCGCATCCAAAAAGGCGGCGCGCACTGAGGTGTCGAAGGCGTAGACCAGGTACGTCACCACCAGCGCACCGCGCCCGCTGCACTCGGCCTGCCAGGTGGCCTTGTCGAGCTGCGTGAGCTGCAACGCGCGGCTGCCCTGCTTCGCTTCGAGCCCGCTCAAATGGCGCGCGAACTCGCGCACCAGGTAGCTGCCGGGAATCCACACCGGCAGGCTCAGGCGCTGCGTGGCGGCAGGCTGGGGCACGGTCAGCGTGACGCGGTACAGGTGCGCGTTCGGGTTGTGGATGTCGATGCGGTAGGAAATCATGGGGCGTGTCGCAAGAGGATCAGTGAGGTCTCGATGCAGCGTCAATGCCGCAGCTCATCGGGCAGCGGGAACACGCCCTGACAGGCGATGCACACGAACACCTTGCGCCCGCCGAGCGAGGCGCGCTCGATGGTGGCACCGCACTCGCGGCAGGGTTGCTGGGCCCGATCGAACACGAAGAAGCGCGCCGCCTCGAAGCTCGCGCCCAATCGACGCTGCGCGCGATACAGCGCATTCGGCACGCACACGCCGTCGGTGCGAAAGCTGCGGTGGGTGATGTCGTGAACGGCCTTGGCCAGCCGGTGCCGCTCGGCATCGCTGAGCTCGCCCAGGCGCCGCCACGGGTTCAATTTGGCAACGAAGGCGATCTCACTGCGCAGGTAGTTGCCGAGGCCCGCCAGCACCTGCTGGTCGAGCAGCGCATCGGCGATGCGCCGGCGTGGAAACTGCGCCAGGCGCGCGGCGATGTCGCGCACCGTCGTCGCGTCGTCGAGCACCTCGGGGCCGAGCTTGGCGATGTAGGGGTGCGCGTTTTCCGCGCCGTGGCGCAGCCACGCGAAGTCGGTGGCGCTGTAGAGCACCGCACGCTGCGAACCCGTCTCGAGCACCAGACGGATCGCGCGAGAACGCAAGGGCTCATCCGGCCGATCGACCACCCACTCGCCGTACAGCTGGTTGTGCGAATACAGCACGTCGCCGGTCGAAAAGCGCGTCAGCATCGCTTTCGAGCGCGCACTCACTGCCTCAACGGTGGCGCCGCGCAGCGCGCGTGCCATTGGTGCGAGTAGCGGATGGGCCAGCGTCATCCGCAGCGGCTGGCCCGCGATGCCACGGTGCACCGCTTGCGCCGCAAGGCGGATTTCCGGGCCTTCGGGCATGGCCTGTTGCAGCGATCAACTGCCTGCCGCGCCGATGAAGCAGGCGAGGCTGGCGACGACGGTGAGCCTAAAACGCAGGATCAGCCAGGCGCCCGACGACTGCACCGGGTAGACGCGGCGATCGACCAAATAGCACACCACCAACATCACGCCCAGCACCACCAAACCGGCATACGGCGGCATCACCACCGCAACCCAGGCGACCAGCGACGGCACCACGCCCCAGACGAAGCGCGACGGATCAGCTGGCTGCGCGCGAAAGCCGAAGCCCCAGTGGATGCCGCCGAGGAACGAGACGATCACCCCCGCATAAGCCGACAGTGCCGTGGCCACATACGGGTGCGCATCGGGCCGCACGATCCACAGCAGCAGCGCACCGATCACGAACGGCAGCAGGCCCGCATAGGCCAGACGCAGCGTGGCGGGGTCCGGCTGGTTCGTCGATGCCGGTGACGGTGTGAGCGGGGCGCGATCGCTCAAAAAAGCTCTCCGTTCAACTGCGTTTGCAGCGAGCGGGATTGGCGTTTGACCGCCTCGTAGAACACGCTGAACGAACGGCACAGCGTCTCGGGGTTCGGCAACAGACGCGGTGCCGCGTGCAAGGTGGCCAAGGCGCCGAGCGCCGCGTCGTAGCCGGGCATCGGCGCCCGCGCGGCTGCCACCATGCCCGGCCCGGGCCACGCCGAGATGCCCGCCTTCCACGGCACAGATGACGTCAAATCACCGACGAACACGGCATCGGTGACCTGCCCCATTCGCCGCAGCACCCAACGCCAACGCGCTTCACCCCACGGCAGCAGCGCATGCGAGGGCAGATGGATCACGCCGAGGCGCCACGGGCCACCAGCCGCTGCCCCGCCCACCCCGGACCCGCTACCGCCTTCGCGCTCGCTCATCGCCCACGGCGTGACGAGCTCGATCTCGCGCCGCCGCGGTACCCCGCTGGCAACCAATGGCCGTGTCATTTCGGCCTCCCAGTCGGCGTGCGGTGCGGCCCACAGCGTCGGTTCGTTCACGCCCTCGTGCACGCCCGGTTCGGGCCCGACATCGCCCTCATGCCGCGCGATGCGGTCGAGGGCCTCGTAGTCTTGATCGATCACCGTGCCTTTGCCCAGCCAGGCCTTGAAATTCCCGCGCGGCGCGTACTTCGCCACGTTGTCGGCGTTGAACAAATACGGCTTGCTGGAGAAGGTGCCGGCCACCCATTGCCAGCTCAGGTGATTGCTCGGCACGTCGCCATCGAGCAGGTGGCCGAGCATCCAGTCGGCACCGGCACGCCAGTGCACCTTGCGCAGGTGCACCACATAGCTGGCCAGCCACATGCGCACATGGTTGTGCAAATAGCCGGTGGCATAGAGCTGGCGCACCGCGGCGTCGATCGTCGGCACCCCCGTGCGGCCTTCCCGCAGGTCGGCCGGCACCTCGGATGCGTATGCGACGGGCCCCACCACCGCAGAAGGCCGCATGTCGGCCAGCACCTGCTCGCCGCAGCGGCTCCACACATGGTGGAAGAACTCGCGCCAGGCGAATTCGAACATCAGCTTGTCGTCGTAGCCCAGCCGGTGTTTTTGCATCACGCGCGCCACCGCGCTGCGCATGCCGATCACGCCGTGAGTGAAGTAGGGCGACAGCCCGGTGACCGCTCCATCGAGCGCATTGCGGGTGCGGGCGTATTCACCCGGATGCACCGCATCGAGCCGGCGCAGCGCTTCAGCGTGCGTGGGTTCGAAGTCGAAAAAGTCTTGCAGCAGCGGGATCAAACGGGCTTCTTCGCGGAAACCAGCAACTGCTTTTCGAGCTGCTCCAGCGACATGGCACCAGGCACGCGCTTGCCGTCTTCGAACACCAGCGCGGGCGTGCCGTTGACCTTGTGCTTGCGCCCGAGTGCTGCATTGCGCTGCAGCGCCGAGGTGTCGCACTCGCCCATGACCTTCGGCGGGACGGCGCCATCAACCATCCAGTCAGCCCAGGTCTTGCCGCGGTCTTTCGCGCACCAGATGTTGCGCGACTTGTCTGGCGAATCGCCACCCAAAATCGGGTACAAAAAGGTGTAGATGGTGACGTCTTTGGCAGCGCGGGCTTCACGCTCGAACTTCTTGCAGTAACCGCAGTTCGGGTCGGCGAACACCACCAGCTTGCGGCTGCCGTCGCCCTGCTTCCACACCACGGCGTCTTTCAGCGGCAGGCTGGCGAAGTCGATCGCGGTCAGCTTCGCGATGCGCGCCTCGGTCAGGTTGGTGCGCGTCTTGGTTTCCAGCAGCTGGCCTTCGATCAGGTAGTTGCCACCCTCATCGGTGTAGTAAATCTCGACGCCCGCGCGCACTTCATACAGGCCCGCAATCGGTGACTTCGTGACCTCGTCGACCTTGCCCAAATCGGCCAGCCGCTCACCGAGCGCTTTGCGGATCTCGGCCTCACCGGCATGCGCTGGCATGGCGGCTGCGATGGCCATCAGCAGGGCCACAGTGCACTGCGCCTTTTGAAACAAGGTCAAAACCATGGTGTGTGCTTTCAGTGGATCGAATGAAACAGAGCGCGCCCAGCGGCGCAATCTCAGGAGTCGAGCGCCTGCGTGGTCAGCCAGCGCTTGATCGGCGTCAGCCGATTGACGAGAGTCAGGCCGCGGTTGCGGAGTTCCCGCACCAGTGGCGCCGGGTGGGCGAACAGTTGCATCAGGCCGTCGGTGATCTCGACCATCGCGCGCGTCGGCAGCAGGCGCTCGCGGGCATAGCGGCGCAGCAGTTTCTCGTCACCGAGTTCGCGCCACGGCTCGCGCGCGGCCAGCACTGCCGTCAAAGCCGCCACATCGGCCAGCCCCAGGTTCAGGCCCTGGCCAGCCAGCGGGTGCATCACATGGGCGGCGTCGCCTAACAGCACCCAACCCGGTCCGCACCAGACCGCAGCCTGCGCGCGGGTCAGCGGCCACGCGATGCGCTCGCCAGTCAGTTGCAGCTCGCCCGCAGCGCCGCCGGTGGCCTGCATCAGCGCCACGTTGAACGCGGTGGCCTCCATCGCCAGCAGCTGATCAGCGCGCACATCAGGCACCGACCACACCAACGCGTACGAGCACAACGGTTGCGGTGCATCGAAGGGCAGCAGCGCCAGCACATCGGGCGCGCCGAACCACTGACGCGCGGTGCCGCCATGCGGCTTCGAGCTGACCAGCCGCGCCGCGATGGCGCGCTGGCCGTACGAGCGGCGATCGAGCGGCACGCGGTGTGCATCGCGGGTGGCCGACGCCTTGCCTTCGCAGATCGCGGTCAGCGGCGCGGAAGCCGCCTCGGCTTGTGCGCCCGTCATCACCGTCACATGCGGCGAAAACCGCACGGCCGCCGCCAGCTCCCGTTCAAGCACCGCCGCATCGGCGATCCAGGCCAGCTCGCCGACCCGCTGTTCCCACGACGAAAATTCGAGCGCAGCGCCCGGCGCATCGCCCTCGACGCGCATTTCGTGCACCGCGGTAGTCGCATGTGCGGGCAGCGCGTCCCACACCTTCAGGCCGCGCAGCAGCGCGACCGACGCGGCATTCAGCGCAAAGGCGCGCACATCGGGTGCGCGCGCAGGCGCCGCGGCCTCGGCCACCAGCGCCACCCGCAAGCCGATGCGCGCCAGCGACAAGGCGAGCGCCGGGCCGACCAAACCAGCGCCGCGCACCTGCACGTCATAGATTTCCATCGGATCCGATTGTAGGTAGCCCACATGTCTGCGCCGTGGGCGCACAGGCACAATCCGCGCTTTTCAGGGGCATTGCCATGTCGATCTGGATTCGCCGTGTCGCCCTCGGGGTGTTGGGCCTGCTGCTGGTGCTGGCGGCGGCGATCATCTGGCTGGTGATGGGCTTTGATGCCAACCGCTACAAAGGCGTCGCCATCGACTGGATGCAGACGCACCACCACCGCACGCTCGCGATCAACGGGCCGATCGGGCTGTCGCTGTTCCCGCGGCTGGAGATCACGCTGGCCGACGTCAGCCTAAGCGAGGCCAACCAACCCGCCGAATTCGCCGCGATCGAACACGCCGAGCTGGCGGTCGACGTGCTGCCACTGCTCAACCGCGAGCTGGTGATCGGCCGGGTGGCTGCGCGTGGTGTGCGTGCGATTTACCTGCGCAACGCCGCTGGCGTACGCAACATCGACGACCTGCTCAACGCCGAGACCGCGCCGGACACCGGCAACGGCGCCAAGAAGCCGCCGCGGCTCGACGTGAACAGCATCGCGCTGGACAACGTCAGCCTGCGCGTGAAGGACGATGTGGCGCACCTGGCGGGCCAGCTGTCGCTGAAGTCGCTGACCACCGGCCGCCTGCAAGACCAGACGGAGTCGCCACTCGCCTTCGACTTGCAGCTCGACCTGACCGCGCCCGCCATGAAGGGCGAGCTGAGCGGCAACACCCAGTTGAAGCTGGATCTCGCCACCGGATCGGCCGCGCTGCGCGACACCCGCCTCACGTTCAACGGCGACGCGGCCGGCATCAAGGCGATCCGCTTGGGCCTGAAAGGCAACGTCGGTTGGGACGGCGTCGCATCGGCGATCGATGCACAGGCGCTACAACTGGTGCTGGCAGCCACCGCCGGTGGCCTCAAGATCAACGACGGCACGCTGGCCATCGAGCGCTTCGCCTTCAACCCAGCGGCCAAGGACATCGCGCTCGCGAAGCTGAGCCTGCAACTCAAAGGCACACAGGATTCGCAACCGCTGAGCGTGTCGCTCGACTGGCCCGAGCTGGCCGCCAGCGGCGATCAGATCAAGGGCAGCGCATTCAACGGGCGCCTGCAGCGCGGCGGCGCGGCACCGTTGGACGTGGTTTTCAAAAGCGCGGCGCCGACCGGCAGCTTCGACACGTTGCGCCTGCCCGGCTTCGAGGCCACGGTCGACAGCCGCGGCGCGCAGCGCAAGCTGGGCGCGACGATCAAGGCCAACCTGCTGCTGAAACAGGCGCAGGCCGCCACCGGTGGCAAGAGCGGCACGGCCACACCCGCCGCGATCGCGCTCGATGCACTGTCGCTGCAAGGCCTGATCGAGAACCCCGGCCTGCAGCCGTTGAAGATCGACGCCAAGGGCAGCGCGAGCGCGTCTGCCGAACGCGCGGCGTGGACGCTGGCTGGCGACATCAACGGCGGCGCCTTCAACACCGACGGCACCGCGCTGCTCGGTGGCGCGGTGCCCAAGGTCAATGCCAAAGCCCGTTTCGACACGCTGGATCTGAACCGGCTGCTGGCCGACGCGCTAGCTCAAGCACCAGCTCAGGCACCCGCCGATGCGCCGACCACGGCAGCGCCCGGCACCCTGGCCGCCGACACCCCGGTCGACCTGAGCGCGCTGCGCAGCCTCGACGGCCAGTTCAGCCTGCAGGCCGCCCACTTCGCCTTCCAGCGCTACCAGGTCGCTGCCGCCCGCATCGACGCCACGCTCAACGGCGGCTTGCTGCGGGTGACAACGCTGCAAGGCAAGGTTTGGGGCGGCAGCATCGATGCGTCGGCGCTGGCCGAGGCGGCAACCGGGCGCATCGGCTTCAAGGGCACGGCCAGCGGCATCGACATCAACAGCGCGCTGAAAGATGTGGCGGCGAAAGACTCGATGGACGGCACCGGCCGCGTGACGATGGACGTCGAAGCCAACGGCCGCAGCGTCAACGCGCTGAAGTCGAAGCTTCAAGGCCAGATGGCGCTGCAGCTGCGCGACGGCGCGATCAAGGGCATCAACCTCGCGAAGAGCCTGCGCCAGGCCAAGGCGGCGATCGGCCTGCAACAGGACGCGGTGCAAAAAGCCAGCGACACCGAGAAGACCGACTTCAGCGAGATGAGCGCGAGCTTCCAGATCGCAAACGGTGTGGCGCGCAGCAAAGACCTGGACGTGAAAAGCCCGTTCCTGCGCCTCGGCGGCGAAGGCGAGATCGACATCGGCCAGGGCCGCATCGACTACGTGGCGCGCGCCACCGTCACCGGAACCGCCAAGGGCCAGGACGGCGCCGACCTCGCGGCGCTGAAAGGCCTGCAGGTGCCGGTGCGGCTCGCCGGCCCGTTCGACGCGCTGGGCTGGAAAATCGAATGGTCGTCGGTGGTGGCCGGCGCGGTGACGCAGGGGCTGAAGAACGAGGTGCGCAACCGGCTCGAAGAAAAGCTCGGTTTGAAGCCGGCTGATCCTGCAGCTTCAGCACCTGCCACCAAGCCGAAAGATGTGCTCAAAGGCGTGCTGAAGGACCTGTTCAAGTGAGCGATTGCTGTGCCTGAGGTACCCGCCTTCGACGTCGAGGTGCGCCTCGCTGCGCTGTATGTGCACCCGATCAAGAGCTGCGGCGGCACCGCGCCAGATGAAGCGCTGCTGATCGAGACCGGCCTCGAATTCGACCGCGCGTGGATGGTGGTCGATGCGCACGGCCGCTTCGTCACCCAGCGCCAGCTGCCGCGAATGGCATTGATCCAGCCGGCGCTGAAAGCGCTCGACATGGTGCTGCGCGCGCCGGGCATGTTGGCCTTAACGGTATCGCTGGGCGAGGTCGGCGCTGCGGTGCGGGTGACGGTGTGGAACGACGAGGTTGCGGCCTGCGACATGGGCGATGCCGCCGCGCAATGGTTCAGCGACTTCCTGAGTCAGCCGCTGCGGCTGGTGCGCTTCGACCCCGCGCAAAAGCGCCTTGCCAGCGCCCAGTGGACCGGCGAGATCGCGGCCGAGGCGGCGTTCTCCGACGAGTACCCGCTGCTCATCACCTCGCAGGCCAGCCTCGATGAGCTGAACCGCCAGATCGCCACCATGGGCGCCGCACCGGTGACCATGCAGCGCTTCCGGCCGAACCTGGTGCTGGACGGCCTCGAAGCGCATGCTGACCGTTGCCCCCCAACAAAGCGAGCGCGGCCTGCTGCAACACGGCCGATTCAGCGCCGCCATTGGCGCCTGAGCGGCCCAGCACCAGCCAGGCCAGCTTTTCTGCATCGGGCAGCTCAGGCTCTGCATACAGCCGCACGCGGGGCGAGAGTGCCGTGCCG
>JANPNF010000136.1:0-2306 GCA_031427315.1 Burkholderiales bacterium
GCCCTTGATGGCATCCACGAACTCAAAGCCCTTGCCCGGCTCCTGTGGCTCGATCTTGAAGACGACGTGACCGTACTGGCCCTTGCCGCCCGACTGGCGCACGAACTTGCCTTCGATGCCGCGCAACTGGAAGGGCAGGACCTGTTCGCGTTGGCCCCCGAAGCGCGGGCACTGGCGGGCGTGTTCTTGGCGTTCCAGTATCCGATCGAGATCCCCGGCGTCGCCAACAGCCAGTTTCTGCGCCTGGCCTACAACACGCTGCAAACGCAGCGTGGCCAAAACGAACTCGATCCGCTCGAGTTCGATGATTTCGTGCGCGAGAAGATGAAGTTGCTCGAGATGAGCCCGGAGTTACTGGACCGCAGCGTCAACGAGGGTTTCTCCGGCGGCGAGAAGAAGCGCAACGAGATCCTGCAGATGGCCTTGCTGGAGCCGCGGCTGGCGATCCTCGACGAGACCGACTCAGGCCTAGACATCGACGCGCTGCGCATCGTCTCAAACGGAGTCAATCAGCTGAGCCACCGCGACAACGCCGTCGTGCTGGTCACGCATTACCAGCGCCTGCTCAACTACATCGTGCCCGACTTTGTCCATGTGATGGACGCTGGCCGCATCGTAAGGACCGGCGGCAAAGAACTGGCGCTTGAACTCGAGGAACGGGGTTACGAGGGGATCGGCGCCGAGCGCCTGACAGAGCGTGCGGCACACGACCGCGCGCAGGCTGTGGCGGTGGCGCCGTGAGCGCGGTCATCGCCCTGCGCCGGCCGACCGTGGTGGGCAGCCAGGGCACCCTGTGGGCCGACCATCCTCGCTTGCCGAACAGCGCTTGGGCTTGCGTTAATGCGCTGCGAAGCCAGGGCCACGCTGACCTCGGAACGCTGGCCATGCCCACATCGCGCGATGAGGCCTGGCGCTTCACCGACCTGGCACCGCTGGGCAAGCTGTCGCTGCAAGCGGCCAGCGGTTCGGGCAGCGTGTCGGCTGCCGACATGGCCGGCTTTCAGCTTGCAGAAGCGATTACGCGACTGGTGTTCGTCGACGGTGTTCATGTGCCCGAGCTGTCCGGCCCGGCCGCCAACGCAGGCGGCGTGCTGGTGGCCAACCTGCCCGCGGCCCTGGCAGCTCAGGCTGCAGTCGTCGAGAAGCATCTGGGTTGCCACCAGCCACCCGCAAGCGATGTCTTTGCGGCCTTCAACACCGCCTTCTTGAGCGATGCGGCGGTGATTTGGGCGCCGCGCAACGCCGCGTTCGCGGCGCCAGTGCACCTGTTGTTCATCACCACGCAAGCAGGGGTCGTTAGTCATCCGCGCTGCCTGCTGATCGCCGAGGCGGGCAGCAGCTTGACGCTGATCGAGGACCATGTCTCGCTGCAAGGCCCGGCCTGCCTGAGCAACGCCGTGACCGAGATCGTGCTCGCGGATCAAGCCAAGCTGCAGCACATCCGCGTGCAACGCGCAGGCCTTTTACATCACCAACACCAGCGTCTCGCTGGGTCGCGCCAGCCACTACCGGTCGGTCAGCGTGGACATGGGCGCACAGCTCGCGCGCCATCAGCTCGACGTGGTGCTGGGCGAGGGCGCCGACTGCGCGGTCGATGGCCTGGCCGTTGTGGCCGGCAGTCCGCTGGCCGACACCCACAGTTGCATCCATCACGCGCAGCCGCATGGGCGCAGTCGCCAGCTGCACAAGTGCATCGCGGGCGGCACGGCGCGCGCGGTCTTCAACGGCAAGGTGATGGTGCGCCCTGGCGCACAGCACACCGACGCGGCGCAGATGAGCCGCAACCTGCTGCTTGGCGCCCGGGCGCGCATCGATACCTTGCCGCAGATCGAGATCCTGGCCGACGACGTGAAGTGTGCGCACGGTGCCACGGTGGCGCCGCTCGACGCCGAGGAAGTTTTCTACCTGCAGAGCCGCGGCCTGTCCGACGGCGCCGCGCGCGACCTGCTGACCTATGCCTTCGGCGCCGAGATCATCGCGCGCATTCCCGTCGCCTCGCTGCGCCAACAGTTGCAGCAACGCATGCTGGCGCAAACCGGTAGCCGGCCATGAGCGCCCGTCAACTCGGCCTGGGCTGCGCCACAGAGCAGGACCGCTGCGCCAAGACCTTCGATCTCGAGCGCATTCGCGCGGACTTTCCGATCCTGCGCCAGCAGGTCCACGGCAAGCCGCTGGTCTACCTGGACAACGCCGCGTCCAGCCAGATGCCGCAGCCGGTGATCGATCGCCTCGTGTACTACCAGACGGCGCAGCACGCCAACATCCACCGCGGGGTGCACACGCTGTCGGAGCTGGCCACCGCCGAG
>JANPNF010000137.1:0-12375 GCA_031427315.1 Burkholderiales bacterium
GTGCGCATGGAAGAGCGCCTGGCCACCGAGATCGACGTGCCCGAGGGCCTGCTGTCGGCCGAGTTCCCGCCGATGATGGTGCAGACCCTGGTGGAAAACGCCATCAAACATGGCCTGGAGCCCAAGCCCGAGGGCGGCAAACTCAGCCTGAAGGCCGAGGTGGTGCACGGCAAGCTGACCGTCACCGTGGCCGACACCGGGCTGGGCTTTGGCCGCGCCGCGACGTCCGGAAAGACGGCCGGCACCGGCGTGGGCCTGGCCAATATCCGCGAGCGCCTGCAACTGCTGTACGGCCCCAAGGGCAGCCTGACGATCACCGAGAACCCCGGCGGCGGCACCCGCGTGACGCTGGCTGTGCCCTACAAGCCCATCGAAGGAGCCCCCTGATGCCCGCCCGCCGACGCCGTCTAACGTTTGAGCTAACCAGCCCATTGTGGTGTGCTGGCATTTGGGCTAGGCTTTTTTGCCCAAATGACGGCACGCCGCAATAGGTCCGGTTGAGCGAATGGTTAGGCGTCACTTTTGCGGCACAAGCCTGACTTGAAGTTCGCACCCAACAGCCGACGCATAGCGTTTGAGGCTTGAGAGTGATGGCACATGCTTACCAGCGGACTCTAGGCGTGAAACGGCACTTTTTGTCGTTCCCATGCGCTCAGCAACGGCATCTTGGGTAAGCCCAGCTCGGGTACGTGCCTTCAGAAGCTGATTAACCACTTCGTATTCGAGACCGAGAGCCTCATAGGCTTGAGTAAAGCCCTTGCGCGCGGCCGCCTTTTTTAAGAAGGCGGCATGATCATGCGGCACAGGTTCGTACTTAAGTTCCGACATTTTTCAATACCTTCACACGTTTGCGTGCAATCTTTAAATCCTGCTCGGGTGTCTGCTCTGTCTTCTTGATGAACGCGTGAACGACAGACACTCGCTTTCCCACGAGAAAGCAATAAAGCGCTCTCCCTATTCCTTCACGCCCGCGCGGCCGAAGCTCGAACAATCCTTCACCAAGAGAGCGTGAGTGCGGCATGCGTAGGTTTGGACCGTGCTCGAGGAGTAATTCGACCAATTTTGCATAGTCTGCAAGGATATCTTCAGGCCAAGCTTCAATTATGGCCAGAATGCGCGAATTGAAGTACTCGATCTCGTATTTCACAAGGTCAATGTTAGCACAGATGAGAACTTACATGCAAGGGCGTATTTTGTGACGCCTAACGTTTGAGCTAACCTGCACTTTGCGGTGGGCCGATTTTGGGCTAGGCTTTTGGACCGAAATTGGACCGCCGCAAAGTGTCAGGTTGAGCGATAGGTTAGGCCTCAATTTTTAAGAGCGAGAAATGCTTACCGACTTAGAGCGCAGCTTGATTGAACAGTGCATAACTGATGGGTACGGCACGGCACTGTTTGCTATTTCCGTGCGGAACTCTGGTAAATGCACGGAGAAGCAGTTTCTGACGATGCAGGGGTTGCACTCGGCGGCTGTATTTCGCAGAGGCAACCCGCCGTGGAAGCCTAGTCGCCAAACCATACGCGATTCCGCATTTGCAGACTACAGCGAAGGCGGGAATTTTTGAGGCCTAACTACCCATGACGCACACTTTCAAAAGTAGGCGCCGCACAAAGAGGCGACGCGGTCGGGTGGTCATGCCGCCGGCCTGGCACTCGGCGGTGGCCGCTCGTCGACGCGAGGATGAGGTTCGTCGCATTGCGCTCCCTGAGCGCGCACCAGGTCCCTCCGCTGGCGCCGAGGTCGTGCACATCCCGCTGTCGGGGCCGGGCTGGGCGCATGACGTGCGGCTGCTGGTGCCGGCAGACCGAGGCCGCAACAGGCCCAGGTCAGACCAATTCCGGGTGGTGATCGACGGCGCGGTGTGGGCTGAGCGCGCAGGGCTGACGGCGGTATTCAGGCACCTGCATGCCAATGTGATCCCGCCGGTGCTGACGCGCAGGCAGCGCTACCTGTCGGACCAAGAGCGCGAGGCGGTGATCGGCGACTGAATTGCAGCAGGCCCGCGGCAGTTGCCCGGGGCCTACGTTGTTTGTATGTCGATCAAGGCTTGTGCGGCGCGATTCGTCGGCCAGCGTACCAGGCCAGCGCTGCAAGGATGGCATCGGTGTCGGTCAGCAGGCCGTCGCGTGCGCGGATGGTGGCAATGTGGCCCACGCTCGCGCCTGGCAGGTTGACGGTGGCACATCGCCCGCCAGTTCGTGCCAGTTCGGCGCGCACCTTGGCCTGGCGTTCAGCGGCTGGCGTGACGCCAGTGCGAGGCCGGCCTGGCCTGCGCCTGGGCGGTCCCGCGGCGTTTTTGGCTGCCGCTGCGTCCAGCGCGGCGCGAATCTGGCGGTCGCGCTCGGCGTCTGTTTTGGCGCTCATTTCAATCCGCGCTGGATCGGCGGAAATAGCCAGCCAGCGGGCACGCGGCCACGGCCTCGATGGTGTCGGCGTCCTGCCCGTCGTCAACCATCAGCGACTCGGGGATGGTATGCACGGCATAGCCGCCCGCTGTGCTGTTGATCTCGCTGCGGCTGATGGGGTCCCACTCGGTGCTGTGGTGGCCACCTTGCACGGCGTGGCTCATGATGCAGGCGTCGGTCGGGCTGGCGGCCTCGCCGGCCCACCAGACGTAGCCGCTGTTCAGTTCGATGGTGGCAAATCGGGACATGTGCTTCTCCTGGCAGTTGCCGGCAGCCGGCCGGCGCGGGTTGTTGTGAGTGCAGTCTAGGCCGGCCTGCGCAGCACGCGCTCGGCCGGGATGGCGGATAGGTCGATGGTGCCGAAGTGCCGGAACTCGCCCGGCATCAGCAGCACCTCGGCCTCGGCGCCGTCGCTGATCCGCTTCAGCACGGCCCAGCTGAGGTTGTGTCTGGTGTGCAGGTCCAGGCTTGGCATCAGCCTGGCGGCGGCTGCCTCATGGCGCCTGGGGATAGACGCCCAGCACGCGAATCGGTAGATGGTCATCCGAACACCAGCTCACCGAAGACCGCGAACTGCACAACGGCGTCGGCACTGTCGGCGTCGGGGCAGTGCTCTGGGTCGGTGGCAAGCAGCGCAACATCACGGCGGATCGCCGGGCTGATCTTGGCGCCGGGTGCAAGCAGTCGGCGGATGCCGTCGCGGATCATGCCGGGGTCGACCATGAATCGGCCGATCTCGGCGGCCTCAATGTCGGGGTGGTTGCAAGAGATGGGGCCGTCTTGCACGTCGGCTTCGAATGCCACCAAGCACCAGACGATCTCGCTGTCCGGGTGGCGGGCGCGCTGCCGCCTGATGATGTCGGCCCAGTAGTTGATGCCGCCCTCGCTGGCGGTGACCATCAGGTCGTAGCAGGCTTGGTCGGTGGCGATGTTCATGGGTTGCCCCTCGGTTGCATGGCGGGATGCCACTCGCAAGCCCTGGCGCGCAGGGCAAGCGGCTGGCTTCATGCGTTCAGGCGAAAGTACATGCAGAAGGCCATCGCGGCGCCTTCCTTGGTCGGCGCCGCGCAGCGCACTGGATCAGCGGACCGACCACGGCGCCGGGCGATTGCATGCCACTCGGTGCCCATCAGAATGTTTCGCTGGTCCGTCATGCGCTCAAAGGTGGCGCCGTGCTTGGTGGCCACGGCCACGGGATCGGCGGTGGGCGCCTGGGTGAACAGATCTCCGGTCATGACGTCGGCTCACTCGCGCGAAGGCTGCGCAAGTCGGCCAGCCATTGCCAGCAGCAGTAGCGGGCTTGAGTTCCGTCTCGCGGGCAGTTTCGCAGGGCAAACAGGCGTCGAACGCTGGCGGTGGCTAGCATGGCGTCGTGGGCGCGCTGCTCATAGTCGACGGCCGGGTACTCGGTCAGGGCCAGCGGTGGCGCCTCGTCGAACATGCTCGACTGCTTTTGTGCGGCGCAGCGGGCTGCGATGGTGGTGTAGTTCATGGTCATCCTTGGTTGCGTGTTGTCGGGCTGACAGCACTCGCAGCAGGCCCAGCGGCCCGCCGCGGCTGGTGTCAGAGAAGCCCGCGCTCGGCGAATGACGTGCAGCCGGCGGCGCTGACTACCATGTGATCGATGACTCGCACATCGATCAGGGCCAAGGCGGTCTTGAGGGTGGAGGTGAGGTACTCGTCGGCTCGGCTCGGCTCGGTCGATCCGCTCGGATGGTTGTGCGTGAAGATGACGGCCCCAGCGTTGCAGGCCAGCGCAGCCTTGACGATCTCGCGCGGGTAGACGCTGGTCTGGGCCAACGTGCCGGTGAACATGCGGCGGAACTCGATCATCCGGTGCTGGCTGTCGAGGAACATGCAGCCGAACACCTCGTGCTCCAGGCCTCCGAGCTCCAGCATGCAGTAGCTTTTCACTGACTGCGGGCTGTCGAATGTGTGGCCTGTGCGGCTCAGGCGCGCAGACAGGATGCGCAGTGCTTCGGTCAGGATCGCATCCTCTGCGGTGTCGGTGTGCTGCACGCGGGTGATGATGTAAGGCGGGTGGTCTTCGGTGCGGACGGTCAAGCGGGCCATGGTGTATTCCTCGGTGGTGGTTGGGGTTCAGGTGGTCAGGTTTCAAGCGTGCCGAAGTTGGGGTTGAACTCGATGCCCACGGCAGGCATCTCGCAGGCTTCGCCAGGCCATGGCGCAGGTGCGGGCACGCAAGCACGGGCCAGGACGATGCAGGCCAGGGCAAGGGCCCACGGCGCAAGGGACAGCAGCAGCAGGCGAAGGGCGGGCTTCATGGGGTCAGGCCTGTGGCTTGAAGATGACGCGGCAGTCAGCGCCTTGCAGATAGACGGCACCGCCCACCGTCGCCGCATCAATGGCCGCCTGCTCGGTGTCGTAGATCAAAGACCCGCGACGCTCGTAGTCGTAGCACGACGACGGGACAGAGCCGACGAAGAAGAATTTTCCGTGCGACGGGTTCGGCCGCCCCTGGTGAATCGGGTGGTTGATTTGCATGATGGCGGTCGAAAAGGTCATGGCGTAGTCCTTGGTTGCGTGGGCCGGCGGCCGCACTCCCTGACGCCCCGAAGGCGCCAGCGGGTAAGGTCAGGCGGGCAGATCGAAGTGAATGCCGCGATGCCCGTAGAGCCGGGTGAACTCGGCGGGCGACTCGTTGCGATGGCAGAAGGTGATGCAGTCCACGCACAAGCCGTAACCCGTGTCCCGGTTGTGCCACTGCCGCCCACGCGTCGAAGCACCGCAGCAGCAGCACCGCATGTAGCTGCGCACCGGCTGGCGCATGGCAAGCGCACGCTCGGCCAGGAAGTCGGTGAAGCCATCAGAGTCGTAGAAGGGCGAGCCCGCGGGCACCCCGCACTGCTTGCGGTAGGCAGCCAATGACGAGCTGATGTAGGAGATGAACGGATACATGCAGCCGCCAGGGAAAGCGGCCCGGTCACGCTCGACCATCTCAGTGCGCGAGGTGGCGCCGTTCTGCACGCAATAGGCGATGTAACGCGGCTGGGTGTCGGGCCAGACAGGCATGAGGTGGGTGCTCATGACGTCACCTCAGCAGCTTCAGCAGCGACAGTGCCCACGCCGATCATTTCGCGCGCAGTGGCCAGAGCATCAGCCCTGTCATCCGTGTGATAGGTGAAGCGCGAAGGCCGCCCACCGTCATAGCACAGCACGGCGCGGAACCCGCCCCACTCGCTGTCTCGGTAGACCCGCACCGACTCGCCAGGGATGGCCCCACCCTCGACCGTGGCAACACGTTGCAGCCGGGTCATGACAGCACCCCGCACGTCAGGTCGTCGATCTCGGTGATCTTGGTATCGAACGCAGCGCACGCAGCAATCAATACACAAGCAGCCTGGTCCGCTCGGGTATTGGCCCAGTGACGACGCAGACGCCAGAGATAGAGAGGTGCAAAGTTCCTGATAAGCAGCTTCATGATGTCCGCCTGGTTGGTTGATCGGTGTGAAGCTAGTATCTGTGACCAGTCACAACAATGTCAAGGGGTTATTTCGTGGGCATCGAAAATAAATTGAGCGAGGCCGGCGCACTGGAAGGCGCAGCCAAGATGACAGCCCGCCGACTCGACTGGGAACGCATCGAGCGCGACCACTCAACCGGCAGGTACACAGACGAAGAACTCGCGTCGCTGCACAAGACGAACAGGACGACGATCAGCCTCAAACGCAAGAAGGACAGGGCGAAGCACCCTGGCGCGTGGGCCGTGGACCGCACCCAGGCAGTGAAGCGGGCGACGGCGGCCCTGGTGATGCAGGCGAGCGCCAACGAGACGATCTCGGCGGGCAACGATGCGGCCGCAATCATGGGTATAGCAGCCGCTTCCCGGGATGTAATCCTCTCCCACCGGGCCGATGTGAAGGCCGGTCGCCGTGTCGCGGCCATCCTCATGGCCGAGCTTGAAGGCATCACCGAGCACCGCGACAGCCTGGACAAGCTGGTAGAGCGCGCGTGCTCGACGCTGGACGAAGCAGAGGCCGCCAGCCTCACGGCCCAGGTGCGCGAGCTTGCCAAGCTGTCGACCCGGATCGGTGGCGTGCAGAAGCTCGCGGATGCCATGGCCCGCCTGCAAACGCTCGAACGTAAGGCGTTTGGGATCGGCGACGACGACACGGGCTCGAACCCTCTCGACACGATGAACGAAGCAGAGCTTCAAGCCGAGGTGGACAGGCTCACGCAGGCGCTGGGCGGTGCGGCGGGCTAACACCTTGTTACATCTGACAACTGTTGTCACTTGTAACAAAGATGTAACAATTTGCCTAGACAAGCAATCACTACGGGTAGTGTGTCGGTGCCGAAAAATAGCGGTTTAGACCATCGGCAACACTACGGGTAGTGTGTCGGGCCAATCAGGCGGAGCAATCCTCACTTGCCGATTCCAGCTAGTGAGACCCAAAGTCAGTCCACGCCATGCCCGGCCAGCTAGGCGCGGACCTCAACACAGGCCACAAGGACTGCACCATGAGATCCCATCAAGCCTGCGCGCTGATCGCCTGCCTCGCCACTGCGCTGGCGCATGCGGAGGTTGTTGGTGTCGTCGACGCCGGACGCGGCACGGTGATCGAACTGCACGACACGGCGGGCCCGTGCGTCGGTGGTGCGCTGCACGCTGTCTATCGGCATGCGTTGCCGTCGCAAGCCACAGTGCCAGGCTGCTGGGTCATGGGGCAGGGCGCGGTGAGGGTCGCCTTCATGGACGCTGACACGGCAATCATCCCAGTCGCTGCGGTGCGCAAGCCGACGCCGACCTGACCGGCTGGCAGCGGGTGCCTCACGCGGGCGGGCAGGCGGCAGCACGCGGCGAGGCCCCCAGGGGGGGGTGCGGACTGCGCGAGGGGGCCGGGTGTGTGAAAGAGACACCCCCATCACCCGCACTCCCCGAGTTTGAAGTCCCCAAATTTTCAGCCCCCCTCGAAATCGAGTCCTGATTTTTTGGGCCGCCCCCTGATTTGAAAACCGGTTTCTGTGCGTGCTTTCCGCCGAGTGGCGCCAAGAGCAATGTCGCTGTTGTTTGGACAGCGAGAGGTTCGTCATGAGCGGGACGATGACCAAGTGGGTCGGCAGTGAGAACGCAGGCAATGAGACTGGCGCTGCTACGTTCTCGGTGGGCGGTGTCGTACTGGCGATCCGGCTGGAGTGCTTTGCTGATGCGCATGCGCTGGGCAACCTGATCGCTGCGGCGGAACGGCTGGCCGGTGCCAGGGCCCGTCAGGCGTGCGCGGTCTACCTGCGTGGCGCGGCGGCCCACATGGATGCGGCCCAGTGACCGTAATCGTTGCGCTGGCAGAGCCCCCTGATCCGCCTCGAAAGCAGGCCCAAGTAACAGCGAGCGTTACCTCGCAGCGTGACCGTCTCCAGCATCAGGTGATGCTGCTGCGCGAGCTGGACCGGCGCAAGTCGCGCAAGAAGTTGTCGACCTACTACCCGGAGACTGGGCCGCTGCGGCGAGAGTTGTACAAGCAGCAAATGGAGTTCTTCCGGCTTGGGTCTGTTGTGCCGACACGATGTTTTTTGGCCGGCAACAGAACGGGAAAAACTGAAGCTGGCGGCTACGAGATGACCTGCCACCTGACAGGCGTCTACCCTACGTGGTGGGAAGGCCGCCGGTTCAACACGCCGATTGATGCTTGGTGCGCTGGTGACAACAAGGAGACGGTGCGGGATATTTTGCAGTTCAAACTTCTCGGGCCTGAAGGTGCATTCGGAACCGGCTTGATTCCTGGCGACCACCTCCTGAACACGGTAAAGCGCCCAAACGGCAACGGCGCTCTCGACTACATCTTGGTGCGCCATGTGCCCACCGGCAAGGTGTCACGGCTTGGCTTCAAGTCCTACGATCAGGGCCGGGAAGCGTTCCAGGGGACAGAGAAGCACGTCATTTGGCTGGATGAGGAATCGAACGAGCAGGTTCGGGGTGAATGTTCAATGCGCCTGATGACCACAGGCGGACTGCTGATAGAGACGTTTACGCCACTCAAAGGACTGACGCCAATCGTGCTGAAGTACCTTGGAGAGGGCGGCGCAGTCCCGAAAGACCGGGTGGCCGTCAGTGAGCACCGGGCCATCGTATTCGCTGGGTGGGATGACGTACCGCACTTGACCGATGAAATGAAGGCCAAGGAGATGGCGGAGTGCGCTGTGCATCTTCGCGCGGCTCGCTCAAAAGGCATACCGAGCCTGGGCTCCGGCGCGATCTACCCGGTGCCCGAAGAAGACATCACCGTCGACGACTTCGAAATCCCAGCGCACTGGCCCAAAGCCTACGGTCTGGACGTCGGGTGGAACAAGACGGCGGCCGTGTTCGCGGCCATCGACCGGGACGCCGATGTCGTCTACCTCTACTCCGAGCACTACATGGGAGAGGCCGAGCCCAGCACGCACGTTGCTGCGATCCGCGCAAGAGGAGCAATGTTGCCGGGGGTGATCGACCCGGCCTCACGTGGCCGGTCGCAGAAAGACGGCGAGCAGCTGTTGCAGAACTACACCGACCTTGGCCTGAACCTGATCCCCGCTGACAACTCACGTGAGTCGGGCCTGTTCAACGTGCATCAGCGCCTGGCCAGCGGCCGGCTCAAGGTGTTCCGGTCGATGGTCAATTTCTTCATGGAATACCGGATCTACAGGCGTGACGAAAAAGGGCACGTAGTGAAAGAAAAGGACCACCTGATGGACGCCTGCCTGACGGCCGACACGATGGTGTGGACCGACAAGGGCCGCATCCGCATCGACGCATTGGTCGGGCAAGAAGGTGTCGTCTACTCCCGCGCAGGAGCAATGTGCAGATTCTTGGGGGCCCGCTTGACCATGGCGAACGCCTCAGTTGTCACAGTCTGGTTTGAGGACGGGTCCGAAGTGACATGCACGCCAGACCACCCGTTTCTGACGCCCATCGGGTGGGTTAGGGCGGACGAAATGACGGGCCAAATGGCATACAATGGAGTATCGCAAAGCATCCATTGCAGCCCATGGACCCGACCATCATTTCAGCAACGTGCCAGGAGTTTCTTGGCGCTCGCTACTACTTGTGCGGCAAGTATTTCCAGCGCCGCGGCGTCCGCCTTCACCGGCTTGTTTGGTCGCACGCCAACGGCCGTGCCGTCCCGGACGGATTCCATGTCCATCACGAGGATGGGGTCCGAGCAAACAATTCCGCCGGAAATCTCGATCTTCTGGCCGGACCCGATCACATTCAGCACCATCAACTCGGCCACCAGCGTGGCATCCCCGAACAAGCCGTGGAAGCCGCAAAGGCCTGGCATGCCTCCGATGATGGCCGCGCCTGGCACCAGCAGCACTACGCCGAGCACGCCGACAAACTGCACCAGCGGGTCACGATGCGGTGCGATCAGTGCGGCGTCGGGTTCCTCGGCGTCCTCAACGGCCGCAACAGGTTCTGCTCCAACAACTGCAAGTCGGCGTACCGTCGAGCGTCTGGTGTTGACAACGAAGAACGCGCTTGCGTGGTATGCGGCGGCGGCTTCTTGGCGAATCGCTACGTTGGGAAATCAACGTGCTCGCGCAAGTGTTCTGGATCGCTGTGTAGCCGTACAAAACGCGGGCCGGGCTGACGTCTACTGCCTGACCGTCCCGGCCACGTCGAGTTTCTGCGTGGCCGGCGGTGTTGTCGTGCACAACACCCGTTACCTGGCGGTCTCCGGCCTCGACGTCGCCACCGTCGCCATGTCCGGCACATCCATCGAGTACCGCAACAAGCGCAAGCGCAAGGGGACCCGATGAGGTCAGGGTACGAGCCGATCAAGCCCAGCGAGCCCGAGTACGGCGCCGCGACCTGGCGCGACAAGTCCGACGGCGGCTTCAGCATGAGCCAGCTGGAGCGCCTGGTCAAAGACTGCGGCGAGCAGCCCGATACCTGGCGCGCGAGGTCGGACCTGTGCCACGCCTACTACGACGGCAAGCAGCTCACCGACGAGCAGCGCATGTTCATCGAGGCCGAGGGGCTTGAGCCGCGCTCGACCAACCTGATCGCCCGGGTCATCAATTCGGTGCTCGGGCAAGAAGCGCGCAACCGCACCGACGTGCGCATCGAGAGCGATTCGGGCGAGATCGCCGACGTGACCGACGTGCTCAACCCAGCCTTCAAGGAGGCCCACCGCGAGAGCTACGCCGACATGGCCATCAGCGCGGCCTATGCCGGCCAGGTCAAGGGCGGCGTGGGCTGGGTGGAAGTCTCCAAAGACCCCGACCCGCTGAACTACCCCTACCGCGTGCGCGACGTGCATCGCAACGAAATGTGGTGGGACTGGACGGCCAAGGACTTCTTGCTGCGCGACGCGCGTTGGCAAGTGCGCTCGCAGTGGCACGACCTGGACGACCTGGAAGCCGCGATGCCCAAGCACCGCGAGATCCTGCGCCAGATGGCCAACAACTGGGCCGGCTACGCGATGAATAGCCTGGTGCAAGACGTGGAATCGGGCAACACCATGGCCCGGGCCTTCGACAACTTCACCCGCTTTCGCATCCGGTCGAGCGAGTGGCTGGACACCGTGCGCAAGCGCGTGCGGCTCTACGAGGTCTGGTACAAGGTGCCGGCCCACGCTGTGGTGATGCGTCTGGGGCCCACCCGCGTGGTGCTCTACGACGAGAAGAACGTGCTGCACGAGATGGCGGTCAGCCGCAACCTGGTCAAGTTGGAGCGCACCCTGACGCGCCAAGTCCGCAGGGCTATCTTCGCCGGCCCGTACCGGCTGGTCGACGAGGGCACGACGCGGCGCAACTTCCCCTATGTGCCGTTCTTCGCCTTCCGCGACGATCAGACCTTCACGCCCTACGGCTTGATCGAGGGCATGGTCAATCCGCAGGACGAGTACAACGAGCGCCGCCTGCGCGTGCAGTGGCTGCTGAAGGCACGCCAGATCCTGGTCGACAACGACGCGCTGGACCCGAAGTACAACAATCTGGCCGACCTGGCCGATGAGGCCCAGCGGCCCGACATGATCTTGGTGCGCAACGCCATGCGGCGCAACGCCAACGGCGTGGAGATCCTGTCGAACCTGAGCCTGCAAAAGGAACAGGTCGACGTGATGAACGACGCCAAGATGCTGATCCAGGACGTGCCCGGCGTCTACGGCTCGCAGATGGGTCAGGCCCAGGGGGGTGTCACGGCCAACAGCGCGATGGTCACGCTGGTCGAGCAGGGCATGATTTCCATGGGCGAGTTGAACGACAACTACCGCAACGCGCGGCGCCTGGTGTTCGAGAACCTGATGGACCTGATCGTCGACGACCACGCCGAGGCCGACCTGAAGGTGATGGTTGGCGAGGGCTCGTCGCGCCGCATGGTGGTGCTCAACACCATCGACCAAGAAACCCAGTTGCCGGTCAACATCGTCAAGGAGGCGCCCATCCGCATGGGGCTGTCCGACACGGCAAGTTCGCCCGCGGCCCGCGCGCAGCAGCAGACCCAGATCAGCGAGATCATCAAGTCGCTGGGCAACATGCCGCAGGCTGTCGCCGTGCTGGTGCCGCCGTTCCTGGAGGCTTCGGCGCTGGACAGCGAGACGCGCCGGCAAGCCGCCGAGGACTTCCGCAAGGTCATGGGCCTGCCCGCAGGCGGCGACCGCGCTGCGCGCCAGCAGGCCGAGAAGGCGCAGCAGGAGCAAGCTGCGCAGGCACAGCAAACCACGGCGGCCACCGCCCAGGCCACGCTGGCCGAGCAGCAGGCCAAGGCCACCAAGTTGCTGGCCGATGCGGACTTCAGCAAGGCCAGGGCGGCCGAGATTCGCGCCACGCCGGCGGCCAACGACCAAGCCATCAACGACGCCCTGGCAGAAGCCAACGGCGCGGTGCCACAAGGGATCCCCGCATGACCACGCAAATCATCAACGCGGTTCAAGTGGCCAGCATGCCCGGCCGCTCTGGCGTCACCTACACCCTCGATGTGCCGCCACACACGGCCTATGTCTGGGACGGCACGGCCATGCGGCCCAT
>JANPNF010000138.1:0-5207 GCA_031427315.1 Burkholderiales bacterium
GGCCGTTCTGAAACGGGATCAGGATGTCGTCCATCAGCGGGATCGCCAGGTACGGCGGCACCAGCGTCGCGGCGGTCGACGCCAGCGTCAGCGCAAAACCGGCGGCGAGCTGCTTGCGGTACGGGTGCGCGAAGCGCCACAGCCGCAGCAGCACCCACGTCGACGGCACCGCCTGGACCTCGCGGCTGCACAACGGGCAATCCTCGCCGTCGGGCGGCAGTGGCGCCTTGCACGACGGACAAAGCGCCAGCGCATCGACGCGGGCATCGCTCTCGGGCGGGCCATCCGGCGTCGAGCGGCGCGCCTGCTGGCGCTCGAACAGCGCCACCAGGCGCAGCGCATGGACGTTTTGCGCCAGCGTGAAGCGCCAAACGGCCAGCCGGCCATGCGCGTCGTGCAGCGACAACGTGCCCACCCCGCCGTTGTCGCTGTGCCTCAGGCGCAGCCGCTGGGCGGCCGGGCCATCCAAGCGCCAGCCGTTCCGTGTCGCTGCGCTGGCATTGCCTCCCGCCCCGCAAGTCAGCAACCGGCGATCGGTGAGCACCAGGCGACCATCGGCGTAGTGCAGTAGGGGGGACAAGTCAACCAGCAGCGTTCCAAGCGCGTTCTCACCAGACTCGAGCGGCACCGCCTCCGAGTCCATGGCGATGGGCAGCGCAGGATCAAGGTTTTGAATCGGAGGGGAATGCTGCATGTGAAGGTTGCATCGCTGACTGAACGAATGACATTGCCATCGAACAGGGCCTGCGATTCTCGCCGAGCGGCCCGTCCCCCGAACGCCTCCCCGAAAACATGAAGACATTCGACGACATTCGCCTGCAGCGCATCACCTACCTGCGCGGCCCGAACATCTGGACTTACCGCCCCGCGCTCGAAACCTGGCTGGATTTGGGAGAACTTGAAGACCACCCGAGTCACCTGTTGCCGGCCTTCAACGAGCGGCTGGTCGCGCTGCTGCCGGCGCTGGTCGAACACCACTGCGGCGTCGGCGAGCGCGGCGGCTTTCTCGAACGGCTGCAATCGGGCACCTGGGCTGGCCACGTGCTAGAGCATGTGGTGATCGAATTGCTGAACCTGGCCGGCATGCCCACCGGCTTCGGCCAGACCCGCAGCACCTCGCAGCGCGGCGTCTACCGCATGGTGTTCCGTGCCCGCGACGAGCATGTCGCCCGCACGGCGCTGGCGGTCGGTCACCGGCTGCTGATGTCCACGATCAACGAGCTGCCGTTCGATCTCAGCGCTGCCGTCGACCAGGTGCGCGAGAAGATCGACGACTGCTACTTCGGCCCCAGCACGGCCAGCATCGTCGCCGCCGCCACCGAGCGCGGCATCCCGCACATCCGGCTGAATGCCGGCAACCTGGTGCAGCTCGGCCACGGTTCGCGGCAACGCCGCATCTGGACGGCCGAGACCGAGGACACCAGCGCGATTGCCGAAGGCATAGCCAGCGACAAAGATCTGACCAAGACGCTGCTCAAAGCCTGCGGCGTGCCGGTGCCCGAGGGCGAGGTGGTGTCGAGCGCCGCAGCGGCCTGGGAAGCGGCGCAGGAGATCGGCTTGCCGGTGGTCGTCAAGCCGACCGATGGCAACCATGGTCGCGGCGTCACGCTCGACCTGATGACCCGCGAAGATGTCGAGGCCGCGTATCTGGTCGCCGAACCCGAAGGCAGCGACGTCATCGTCGAGCGCTACATCCGTGGCCATGAGCACCGGCTGCTGGTGGTCGGTGGCAAGGTGGTGGCTGCGGCGCGTGGCGAATCGGCCTGCGTCATTGGCGATGGCCACGCCAGCGTCTGCGATCTGATCGGCACCCAGATCAACAGCGACCCCCGGCGCGGCATCACCGAAGATCATCCGCTCGGCCTGATCGATCTCGCCACCGATGGCGCGGTCATGCTCGATCTGCAGCGCCAGGGGCTGGCGCCGGGCGACGTGCCCGCGGCCGGTCGCCGCGTGCTGATCCAGCGCAACGGCAATGTCTCGATCGATTGCACCGACGAGGTTCACCCCGAAGTCGCGCATCAGGTGGCGCTGGCCGCGCGCGTGGTCGGGCTCGACATCGCGGGCATCGATGTGGTGACGGAAGACATTTCGAAGCCGCTGCACCTGCAGGGCGGCGCGGTGGTCGAAGACAACGCCGGGCCGGGGTTGCTGATGCACTTGAGGCCGGCCGTTGGCACGCCGCGCCCGGTCGGACAAGCCATCATCGATCACCTGTTTCCCGAGGTCGAAGCTGACGGGCGCATCGACATCGTCGGCATCGCCGGTTCGGTTGGCACGCACACGATGGCCCGGCTGGTCGCCTGGTTGCTGCACCTGAGCGGCCGCCGCGTCGGTCTGGCCTGCCGCGACGGTTTGTTTCTCGGCAGCCGCCAGATCGATCGCAGCGACGGCGCGCGCTGGGAGGCCGGCCACCGGCTGCTGATGAACCGCAGCGTCGATGCGGTGGTGATCGAGAACGGTGCCCCGTCGGTGTTGAATGACGGGCTCGCCTACGACCGCTGCCATGTGGGCGTGGTCACCGATTTGACGCTGGCACCGCACGATGCCGCTGTGCTTGCAGCTCACGATGTTTTCGGGTCTGACCAACTGGCCAAGGTGCTGCGCACCCAGGTCGATGTGATCACCGCCAGTGGCGTCGCGGTGCTGAATGCCGCCGACCCGCGGATTGCCGACATGGCCTCGCTGTGCGACGGCCACGTGATTCTTTATGCCCGCGACAGCGGCAATGCGGCGCTGGTGGCCCAGCGCGCCGCCGGCGGGCGCTGTGTTTTCATGCGCGACGGCTGGGCCGTGCTGGCCGCAGGTTCGGCGGAAACAATGTGCGCGAATGTCGACCATGCGAGCCGCCGCTTCACTGTGCCTGCCCATGCGGCGATGCCGCCTGCTGATCCGGCCGAGGTGCTGCTGGCTTCGATCGCCAGCGCATGGGCCCTGGGCATCTCGCCCGAGCTGATGGCCGCCGGCATCGAGACCTTTCCGGTGACGGTGACCACCGGCGTGATCGCTGCGGTGCAAACCACGCCCGATGCGATGCAGACGGGGTCGGCTGCACTGCCGTTGGCCCGCCCGACCGAGCCGCGGCTGGCCTCGGTCTGATGACGTTTGGCGCCTGACCGATCTGGCAGGCAGAAAGCACCTTCGATGAAAGTGACCCGCGTCCGCGCCTTGCGCGGACCCAATCTCTGGACCCGCCATACCGCCATCGAGGCGGTCGTGTCCTGCACCGCGCCGGAGTGCGTGCTGGAAAACATCGGCGGCTTCGAAGCCCGTGTGCGCTCGCTGTTCCCGGCCATCGGCGCTTTGCACGCGGCCAGCCAGCAGCAACCGAAGTCGCTGGCCCATGTGCTCGAATCTGCCGCGCTGGCCTTGCAGGCGCAGGCCGGCTGCCCGGTGACCTTCAGCCGCACCTCGGCCACGGTTGATCCCGGCGTCTACCAGGTGGTCGTTGAATACAGCGAAGAGGCGGTTGGGCGCGAGGCGTTCGAGCTGGCGCAGACACTGGTCAAGGCGGCGGTGCACAACCGGCCGTTCGACGTGGAAGCGGCCATCCAACAGCTGCGCGCCACCCACGAAGACGTGCGCTTGGGCCCGAGCACCGGCGCCATCGTCGATGCGGCTGCCGCGCGTGGCATTCCGTGGCGGCGGTTGACGCAAGGCAGTCTGGTGCAGTTCGGCTGGGGCTCGCGCCAGCGCCGCATCCAGGCCGCCGAGATCGATGCCACCAGCGCGGTGGCCGAATCGATCGCGCAAGACAAAGACCTGACCAAGAAGCTGCTGCTCGCCGCCGGCGTGCCGGTGCCGTATGGCCGACCAGTGTCCAGTGTCGATGAGGCCTGGGTGGTGGCACTCGAGATCGGCCTGCCGGTGGTCGTCAAGCCGCAAGACGGCAACCAGGGCAAGGGCGTCACCGTCAACATCGTGAACCGCGAGCACCTGGAGATCGCCTACCGCGTGGCCGCCGAGATCGGCGAGGTGATGGTCGAGCGTTTTCTGCCGGGCAGCGATTACCGCTTGCTGATCGTCGGTGACCGCATGGTGGCTGCTGCCCGGCGCGATCCGCCGCAGGTGCTGTGCGATGGCGAGCACACGGTGAGGCAGCTGGTCGATCAGGTCAATGCCGATCCGAAACGCAGCGACGGGCATTCGACATCGCTGACCAAGATCCGTTTCGACGACATTGCGGTGGCCCGCCTCGGTGAGCAGAGCCTGACGCCTGAATCGGTGCCGGCCAAGGGCCGCCGCGTCGTGCTGCGCAACAACGCCAACCTGAGCACGGGTGGCACTGCCACCGACGTCACCGACAGCGTCCACCCGGAACTGGCGGCGCGCGCGGTGACGGCGGCGCAGACGGTCGGGTTGCACATCTGCGGTGTCGATGTGGTCTGTGAGAGCGTGCTGCGCCCGCTGGAAGAACAAGGCGGCGGCGTGGTCGAGGTCAACGCCGCGCCGGGCTTGCGCATGCACCTGGCGCCGTCGTACGGCAAGGGGCGGCCGGTTGGCGAGGCGATGGTTGCGAACCTGTATGCGCACGGCGACGACGGCCGCATTCCGGTGGTGGCGGTCACTGGCACGAATGGCAAGACGACGACGGCTCGGCTGATCGCGCACCTGTTCTCGGCCTGCGGCTTGCGTGTCGGCATGACCAACACCGACGGCGTGTGGGTCGAAGGGCGGCAGATCGACAGCGGCGACTGCAGCGGCCCGAAGAGCGCACGCAATGTGCTGATGCACCCCGATGTCGACGCGGCAGTATTCGAGACCGCGCGCGGTGGGGTGTTGCGCGAAGGGCTGGGCTTCGACCGCTGCCAGGTCGCGGTGGTCACCAACATCGGCAGCGGCGACCATCTGGGCCTGAACTTCATCACCACCGTCGAAGATCTCGCGGTATTGAAGCGTGTGATCGTGCAGAACGTGGCGCCGACCGGTCATGCCGTGCTCAACGCCACCGACCCGAACGTGGTCGCGATGGCTGCCAACTGCCCGGGTGAGGTCATCTTCTTCGCCGCCGATCGCCAACACCCGGTGATGGTCACGCACCGCGCGCAGGGCCACCGCACGGTGTGCGTGGAAGGCGAGTGGCTGGTCGCATCGCAAGGCGGCTGGCGCGAGCGTGTCGCGCTGCGCGACGTGCCACTGACGCGCAACGGTGCGATCCGTTTTCAGGTCGAGAACGTGATGGCGGCAATCGGCGCCGCCTGGGGTGC
>JANPNF010000139.1:0-7334 GCA_031427315.1 Burkholderiales bacterium
CCGCCGCTCTTGCCGCCCATCCCGTCGGCTAGCACGCCCAGCGCGCAACCGGGAACACGGAGATGCGGAATGATTTCGACCTGATCCTGCTGGTACGCGCGGTCGCCGCGGTGGATGCCTGTGGCGGCCGACAGCCGGTGGCCGATCGAGGTGGAAGTCATAGCCAAAACTATAATCGGCGACACCTTTGAGAACCCGTGAAGAGTGGGCAACGACACCCGCGATGAACACCAATTTGCATTCACTGTCCTGGCGCCTGATCGAGTTGCGCATTGAACACGGCGACCTCGACGGACTGATCGATCAGGCAGTGCTGCTGCGTTCCGATGACGAGCTGGTGCTGCGGCGGCTGAAGAAGCGCCGTTTGGGTTTGAAAGACCAGATCTCTCGTCTCGAGGCCGAGCTCGATCCGCCGCAGCCGGCATGAGTCGGTCCGCCATGCACTGGGTCGGGCCGTGACGCCGTTGCACATCGCCGTACAGCAGGCCTTTGCCGCAACCGGCAGCCTGGCTCAGGCCGAGCCGGGCTACACCGAGCGCGAGGTGCAGTCGCGCATGGCGTTGGCGGTGGCCGAGGCCATCGACGGGCGCAGTACGTTGGTCGCCGAAGCCGGTACCGGTGTCGGCAAAACGTTTGCTTACCTGGTGCCCACGCTGCTGTCCGGCGCGCGCGCGCTGATCAGCACCGCGACCAAGAGCCTGCAGGACCAGCTCTTCCTGCGCGACCTGCCGCGGCTGTGCAACGCGCTGGCGCTGCCGACCTCGGTGGCGCTATTGAAGGGCCGTGCCAGCTACCTCTGCACCCATCGCATGAAGCAGGCGCGGCAGACCATCGATCTGGCCGACCGATGGGCAATGCGTGCGCTGGCCAAGATTGAGACCTGGACGCAGCTGACTACCACCGGCGATCTGGCCGAGATCGACGGTCTCGACGAGCGCAGCAGCGTGATCCCGCTGGTCACTTCGACGCGAGAGAACTGCCTCGGCAGCGAGTGCCCCGACTACCGCGGCTGCCATGTGATGAAGGCAAGGCGCGACGCCATGGCCGCTGACGTGGTGGTCGTCAACCACCACCTGTTCTTCGCCGACATGAGCCTGCGCGAAAGTGGCGTTGCCGAACTGCTGCCCAGCGTCGAGGTGGCGGTGTTCGATGAAGCGCACCAGCTGGCTGAAGCGGGTGTGGCATTTCTGGGTGTCACGCTGTCCAGTGGTCAGCTGCTGGACACCGCGCGCGACATGCTGGCCATCGGGTTGCAACAGGCGCGTGGCCTTGCGCCTTGGCAGGAGCTGGCGGCGACCTGTGACCGCGCCGCGCGTGAGCTGCGGCTGGCCTGCGCCGGGTCATCGGCCGATGGTTTTCCGCGTGCGGTACGGGGCTCGATGAAGCTGCGCTGGGACGAGCGCGCCGAGCGACCGCTTTTCGCTACGACACTGGTACAGGCCGCCGCGGCTTGCGCGGCGGCGCATGCGGCGCTCGACACCGTCTCCGAGCTGTCGCCTGACTTTGCGAAGCTGGCCGACCGCATGGCCACGCTGTATGAGCTGACGCAGCGCTTCGCCGACGCGGCGCTGCCCGGGCAGGTGCGCTGGATCGACATCACGGCGAATCAATGCCGGTTGGTCGAGTCGCCGCTCGACATCCGCGACGCCCTGCGCGAGCAGATGGCAGCAGCGCCCAAGGCGTGGATCTTCACCTCGGCCACGCTCGGCGAAGACGACCGCTTGTCCTGGTTCACTGAACCGGCGGGGCTGACCGAGGCGACGACGCTGCGGGTCGGCAGCCCGTTCGACTACGCAGAACACGCGCGGCTGTACGTGCCGTCTTCGTTTCCGAAGCCGGGCGAGCCCGATCACGCAGTGGCCGTGGGGCGGCTGGCGCTGCGCTGCGCGCGTGCGCTCGGTGGCCGCACCTTCGTGCTGACGACGACGCTGCGCGCCTTGCAGGTGATCGGTGACACGCTGCGCGCCGAGTTCGAAGCGGCCGGCGACGAGCTGGCGGTGTTGATCCAGGGCCAGCTGCCCAAACGCCAGCTGATGCAGATGTTTCTGGCGCAGCCGCGCTCGGTGCTGGTCGGCTCGCAAACCTTCTGGGAAGGCATCGACGTACCCGGTGACGCACTGCAATGCGTGCTGATCGATAAGCTGCCGTTTCCACCCCCGAACGATCCGCTGGTCGAGGCGCGCGTGAAGCGCATGGAGGCCGAAGGCCGCAATGCGTTCACTGACTACTTTGTGGCGGAAGCGGCGGTGTCTTTGAAGCAGGGCGCGGGGCGATTGATCCGCAGCGAGACCGATCGCGGGCTGCTGGTGGTTTGTGATCCGCGCCTGACGGCCATGAGCTACGGCAGGCGGCTGCGTCAGGCGCTGCCTGCGATGCAGCGGCTTGATACTGAGACAGAAGCGATGGCCTGGCTGACGCTGTTGGCCGCCGATCGATGAGCCTGCGGCTTGTTGGGCGATTCAGCCGTGAATCACCACATCTGCCACCACGGCTTGTCCAGGTAGTTGATGCCTTCACCCGTCAGCAAGGCGCTTTTCGGGTAGTTGGTGCGCAATACCCGTTCGGTGTCGTCGCGCAGTTTCTCTAGGCCCAGCTTGTCGTAGCTGCGCGCCAGGATCGACAGCGCTTCCTCGGTGGCCGGTGAATACTGGAACTCCTGGATCGCGGCCTGCGCCCGGTTGGCCGCAGCCACGTAGGCCCCGCGGCGGTAGTAATAACGGGCCACGTGCACTTCGTATTGAGCCAGCGTGTTGATGATGTAGCCCATGCGCTCCTGTGCATCGACGGCATATTTGGAATTCGGGTAGAGGTCTCGCAGCTGCTTGAACGACTCGTAGGAGTCGCGAGCGGCCTGCTGGTCACGCTCTGACAGATCCTGCCGGGACAGCTTGCCCAGGAAGCCGAGGTTGTCGTTGAAGTTGATCAAGGCGCGCAGGTAGACCGCGTAGTCGATCGCCGGGCTCAACGGATTCACCTTGATAAAGCGATCGATCGTGGACAGCGCGTCGGCTTTGTCGCCGGATTGATAGAGCAAGTAGGCGCGTTCGAGCTGCGCCTGCTGCGCCAGCACCGTGCCGGCGCCTTTGCCCTCCAGCCGCTCGTACATCTTGGCCGCACGGTCGAAGTTGCCATTGGCCTGTTGCTCACGGGCCTCTTCATACAATTTGTCGGCGGAAAAGTTGTCGCTCGGATCCTTGGACGGCGCGCTGGAGCAACCGGCAGCGCCCAGCACCACGGCAGCGACCGCGATCAACCCGCAGACACCGCGCAGATCGTGGCGCAAAGAGTTCATGATCGATGGTCCACGCAGCATCCCGACACCCCTGAAAAATGAAGCGGAAGTATACGGTCGGGTCTGAAAGCGACCCCCAGTCCACGCCATCGGAAGCGCCGTTGCCGACGGCGAGCGACGAGGCCGGCGACGCAGCGATCGACGACGCTGCCGAGCGACGCGAATCAACAATGACCGCAGCCCTCCATGGCTCGCGTCTGGACAAGGCGGTGGTGGCGATGGCGGGCGAGTTTTCGCGCAACCACCTGCAGTCATTGATCGAGGCCGGTCATGTGTGGGTCGATAGCAGACTTCAACGGTCTGCATCCCGCAAGGTGCTCGCGGGCCAGCGCGTCGCTGTCGAGTTGATCCCGACGCAGGAGTGCCGCGCTTTTCGGCCCGAGGCAATGGCGCTCGCTGTCGTGTACGAAGACGACGACCTGATCGTCATCGACAAGCCGGCCGGTCTGGTCGTGCACCCGGCACCCGGCAACTGGTCCGGGACGCTGCTCAATGGCCTGCTCGCCCACCATGCGGCCGCTGCCACTTTGCCGCGCGCGGGCATCGTGCACCGGTTAGACAAGGACACCTCGGGGCTGATGGTCGTTGGCAAGACGCTGGTGGCGGTGACGGCGCTGGTGCGCCAGATCGCGGCGCGCGATGTCCGCCGCATTTACCTGGCGGTGTGCCACGGGCACTTCGGGTACCCGACGTTGCGCATTGCTGCGCCGATCGGCCGCGACCCGCGTTCACGCGTACGCATGGCTGTGCTGCCCGCTGGCGGCCGCGAGGCCCGTACCGATGTGGAACGGCTCGCGGTACGCGATGGCACGGTCGGCAGCACCTTGAGCGCGGTGCGCTGCACACTGCACACCGGACGCACCCACCAGATCCGGGTGCACATGGCGTCGGTCGGACATCCCCTGCTGGCCGACCTCACCTACGGCGGGCGGGTCGACTGTGGCCTAACGCGCCAGGCCTTGCACGCCACGCGGCTGCGGTTCGATCACCCCGTGAGCGGCCAGGCCATGGCATTCGAGTCGGCGCCGCCGGCTGATTTCGCAACGGTGTGGCAACTTCTGATTCAGGCGCGATGATTCGTCTTTCCTCCGGTACACTGCTGGCTGGCTTGTCGCGGCGAAAGAGCTCGGTTTGCAACGCGAGTGACCAGACCGCCGCTGATGTGACTACCGCCGACGCGAGAGTTTCTCTTAGAGCAGCACACCCCGGCACCGCCGCCGTGTCATGGCGCCACCCTGATGCAGGGCCTGCGCTTAGAGCCGGCTGACCATTACATAGTCTGAACATCCGCCGGCCGATGTCGGTCGAGGACCATCACGATAGTCATGAACACACTGGATGCGAAGCGCGTCCTTGAAACCGCACTGATCTGCGCCCGCGAGCCGCTGTCGGTACGTGACATGCGCACTTTGTTTGCCGATGAGATCGATGCCGACACCATTCGTGGATTGCTCGATGCACTGGTCAGCGACTGGGACGGCGACGGCGTCGAGCTGGTAGCGGTGTCGACGGGTTGGCGCTTTCAAAGCCGCCCGGACATGCGTGAATTCCTCGACCGGCTGCATACTGAAAAGCCGCCCAAGTATTCCCGTGCGGTGATGGAAACGCTGGCCATCATCGCGTACCGACAACCGGTCACCCGTGGCGACATCGAAGACATCCGCGGAGTAACCGTCGCCACGCAGATCATCAAGCAGCTCGAAGACCGTGGATGGGTCGAGGCGATCGGTTACCGCGAAACCCCGGGCCGCCCGGCGCTGCTAGCAACCACCCGGCAGTTCCTCGACAACTTGGGGCTGTCCAGTCTGCAGCAGCTGCCGTTGATGCCCGAAGGCCCTTCATTGCAAAGCTCTTTCGACGATTTGCTGGCCGCCGGTCAGGTGGACGATTCCACCCCGGCCCTGGCTGTCTCACCTCACCTAGCGGCGGATGCCGTACCCATGGAACGTCCGAATGAATCCCAATCCTGACCACACTGCCGACAGCGACCGTGACCCTGCATCTGCTGAGGTTCCTGAGCAGACGCCGGAGACTGCCGAGAAGCCGGCGCGCCGTAAGCGCGCCGTGAAGGCGGCTGCGGCAACCGAGCCGGAAGCGGTGAATGCGGCGCCACATGACGGGCCGATCGCCCCGACCGTCGATGCGCCTGCCGACCCGACCGGCGCTGAGGCGTCGCCCCCGCCTGAAGACGCTGACGCTGTACCAGCCGTCGGCGTGGAGGGCGGCGGCGATCCGCTGCGCAAAGGGCGCCGCCAACGGCGGCGCGGCCCGCGCACCGACGAGGCGGTGGCGTCTGGATCCGATTCGGCACCCGCTGACCATGTGGCCGACCGCGACGTTGACGGTGACGGTGACGCCGACGCCGACGAGCCTGCCGCCATTGAAGCCAGCGGCCCGCCGGTGATTCCGGCTGACGTGGGGGAAGTGTTCGCGCAAGTGTTGTCGGGCGAGTTCGACGTCGAACCGCCGGCCGACGAACCTGCCGCGCCGCCCAAGCGCGTGTTGCGCCCGGAGCCCGAAGCGCCGAAGCTGCACAAGGTGCTGGCTCAATCGGGCATCGGCTCGCGCCGCGACATGGAGCAGGCCATCGTCGACGGCCTGGTCGAAGTCAACGGCCAGCTGGCGCACACCGGCCAGCGCATCTCGTTCTGCGACCAGATCAGGGTCAACGGCAAGCCGGTGCGGGTGCGCATCATCCCGCCGCCGCCGCGCATCATCGCGTACCACAAGCCGACCGGCGAAGTGGTCACAAACGACGACCCCGAGCACCGGCCGACCGTGTTTCGTAGGCTGCCGCGGCTGCAGCAGGGCAAGTGGCAATCGGTGGGGCGGCTCGACATCAACACTGAAGGCCTGCTGCTGTTCACCAACTCGGGTGACCTGGCCAACCGCTTGATGCATCCGCGCTTTGGCGTCGAGCGCGAGTACGCCGTACGCGTACTCGGTACGCTCGACTCCGAGTCGAAAGCCATGTTGCTCGAAGGCGTGATGATCGAAGGCCAGACCGCCAGCTTCCGTTCCATCGAAAACGGCGGCGGAGAAGGCTTGAACCACTGGTACCGCGTCGTTATCACCGAGGGCCGCAACCGCGAGGTGCGCAAGTTGTTCGATGCAGTCGACCTGACGGTCAACCGGCTGATCCGCATCCGCTACGGCTGCGTCGTGCTACCGCGCGGACTCAAGCGCGGCGTGTGGGTGGATCTGGAGGACTCCGACATCCGCGCGATCCGCCGGCTGGCCGGCGGCGAAGCCGAAGGTGGGCCCCGAGAGCCTCGCCCGAACGGGCGTGATGCGCCGCAAGTCCGCCCACCGCGCGGTCACGACAAGGCACCGAAAGCTGAGCGGCGCGATGCCCGCCCGCCGCGTCCTGATGTGCCGAACCGTGATCGGCCGTTCAACGAAGGGCGCGGTCCGCGTCCGCCGCAAGCGGAAGCGCCGTTGCGCGCCGAGCGCTCGAATGAAGAGCGGCCACCGCGCGACGATGACCTCGACGACGATTTCGACCCGTCGCGCATTCCCAACCCGCTGGAGCAGACTTTTGACAAGCGTTTCGTGCAGAACCCGCGCACACCGGCCGGTGGGCGCAATTTCCGCAGCGGCGGCGGTGGCTTCGGCGCCGGTGGCAGCGCGCCACCTGCACCGCGCAAAGACGACGGGCCGCGTCAGCCTGATCCGATGCAAACCTCGGTCGGCTATATCGGCGGTGATGCGTTCCATCGCAAAAATGTCCGCGGCGGTGGCGGGCAGGGTGGCGGTGGCGGTGGCTATGGCGGTAACGGCGGGGGTAGCGGCGGGGGTGGTGGCGGCGGTGGCCGCGGCGGCAACCGCGGTGGTGGTGGTGGTAGTGGAAACGCTGGCGGCGGTGGTCGGCGCGGACGCTGATCGCCCACCCACCCACAGTAGAATCCGAGGCTTTGTCTCGCTGTACCTCCCTCAGGAATGAATGTCATGGCCATTGAACGCACGCTCTCCATCATCAAGCCCGACGCCGTTGCCAAGAACGTGATCGGAGAGATCTACGCCCGCTACGAAAAGGCCGGTT
>JANPNF010000140.1:0-3673 GCA_031427315.1 Burkholderiales bacterium
GCGAGCGGGTGCAACGCGGTGCGTTCGGCGCCTGCCTGATGGCCGAGCCTGCGCTGGTGGCCGATGGCATCAAGGCGATGCGCGATGCGGTGGCTATTCCCGTCACGGTGAAACACCGCATCGGCATCGACCGCGGCGAAAACTACGACTTCGTGCGCGACTTCGTCGGCACGTTGGCCGACGCAGGCTGCGAAGTGTTCATCGTGCATGCGCGCAATGCGTGGCTGAAGGGCCTGAGCCCGAAGGAAAACCGCGAGGTGCCGCCGCTGCGCTACGAGCTGGTGTACCGGCTGAAGCGCGACTTCCCGGCGATGACCATCGTGCTCAACGGCGGCGTGACGACCGATGCGCAAATCACTGAACACCTGCAGCACGTCGATGGCGTGATGCTGGGTCGCGAGGCTTATCACCATCCGTGGTGGCTGGCCGGCTGGGACGAATTGCATTTCGGCGACGCACCATCGGTGCTGGATCGCAATGCGGTCGAGGCCGCGATGGTCGCCTACATGGACCGACTGGTGGCACAGGGCGAGCCGTGGTCGCGCGCCTCGCGGCACATGCTGGGGCTGTGGAACGGCACGCCCGGGGCGCGGCACCGCCGGCAGGTGTGGTCGGACCACCGTCGCAAGGCCGATGCACCGGCGGCGGTGTCGCGCGCGGCGCGGCCCCTCTCAGTCGAACCGCAGATTCAGAACGCTGCCGCGTAGCGCGCCATCTCCCACGGGCTGACGTGGCGGGCGTAGTCGGTCCACTCGGCGCGCTTGATACGGATGAACTCGCGCGATAGCGTGTGGCCCAGCGCGCTGCGGATCACTTCATCAGCCTCCAGCGCATCGAGCGCCGCTGACAAGCTTTGCGGCAGCACCGGGATGCCGCGTTCGCGGATCTGCGACAGGCTCAGCTGGAACAGGTCGTCGGTGCAGGCCGGGCCGGCGTCGAGCCCGCGGTCGATGCCGTCAAGGCCGGCGGCGATCAGTGCGGCGGTGGCCAGGTACGGGTTGGCAGATGCATCCGGCAGGCGCCATTCGATGCGGCCCTTCAGCGTGCGGACCAGCGCGGTGCGGTTGTTCGGCCCGTGCGCCACATAGGCTGGCGCCCACGTGGTGCCGGTGATCGATTCGCCCACGGTCAAGCGCTTGTAGCTGTTGACGGTGGGCGCGGCGATCGCGCACAGCGCGTCGGCGTGCTGCAGCACACCAGCCGTGAACTGGCGGCCGATCAGCGACAGGTCTTGCGCCGCATCGTCGAACACGCAGCGCGCATCGAGCGCGGTACGACCCGCGCCAGCCGCGTTCCACAGCGACACATGAAAGTGCATGCCGCTGCCGGGCTGGTTGGCAAAGGGCTTGGGCATCATCGAAAACACCATGCCGTGCTGCTCAGCGAGCGTGTGCGCGGCCAGCTTGAAGAGCATCAGGTGGTCGGCGCTGGTGAGCGCGTCGGCATGGTGGAAGTTCAGCTCGTACTGGCCGTGCGCGTCTTCGTGGTCGATCTGGAACACGTCGAGCCCGCAGCGCGTCAGGCCGTCGGCCAGCTGATGCAAAAACTCGCGCTGGCGCGGCAGGCTTTTCAGGTCATAAGACGGTTTGTCGAGCCGATCGTGTGGGTCGGCGGGCTCGTAGCCGTCAGCAGTGCGGCGCAGCAGGAAAAACTCGGGTTCGATGCCGGTGCGCAGGGCCCAGCCGCGTTCGCCGAGGCGCGCGAGTTGCCGCTTCAACACCTGGCGCGGGCAGGCGTCGAAGGGCTCACCGGCCACGTACCCGTCGCACACCACGCGAGCGATCCCGGGTAACCACGGAAGAGCGCACGGAAGAGCGCAGGGCAGGGCGCCGTCTGACCCCATCTGCCCGCGACCGTAGTACTCGGCGCGCGGCCCGGTGCGCGGCAGGCCGGTGCCCCAGATCGACGGGCCGGCGAAACCGACGCCTTCGGTCATCAGCAGTTCGAGCTGGTTCAACGGCACCAGCTTGCCGCGCGCCACGCCGTGCACGTCGGTGAACTGCGCCAACAGGCTGTGCACGCCGTCGGCGGTGAGGCGTTCGCGCAGCGCCTGGAAGGTCGCTGGTGTGATGTCGTCCGCGGGCGCTTTCATCAGCTCAGGTGGGCCGGACGGCATCGTGCAAGGCGGAGGTCAGCAGAGCCAGCGCCTCGTCGAAATGTGCGGTCGGGATTGTCAGCGGGAACATGAAGCGCACGACGTTTCCGTAGACGCCGCAGGTCAGCAGGATCAGGCCGTGCTTCAACGCGGCCGCCTGCACGCGCTTGGTGAAATCCGCATCCGGCTCGTCGGTGCCCGGCTGGTTGAACTCGACCGCGACCATGCCACCGAGCCCGCGCACATCGGCGATCTGCGGCACTTCGGGGCGCAGGCTGTTCAGCAGCGCTTTCAGCCGGTCACCGAGCTGCTGGCCGCGTTCGGGCAGGCCTTCTTCGGCCATCACCTCGATGACCGCATGCGCTGCGGCGATGGCCACCGGGTTGCCAGCGTAGGTGCCGCCCAGGCCACCGGGGTTTGGCGCGTCCATGATGTCGGCGCGGCCGGTCACCGCCGACAGCGGCAGACCGGCGGCCAGCGATTTCGCGCTGACTAGGATGTCGGGCACCGCGTCGAAGTGCTGCATCGCGAACAGCTTGCCGGTGCGGCCGAAGCCGGTCTGCACCTCGTCGGCAATCATCACGATGCCGTGCTCGTCACACAGCTCGCGCAGCCATTGAACGGCAGCCGGTTGAATCACATTGAAGCCACCTTCACCCTGCACCGGCTCGAAAATGATCGCGGCGACGCGGCTCGGTTCGATGTCGGCCTTAAAGAGCTGGTAAACCGCTTTCTTGACCTCGTCGAGATTCGCGCAGTGACACGGAAAGGGCACGTGGTACAGCTCGGGCGGGAAGGGCCCGAACTGCGCCTTGTAAGGCTGCACCTTGCCAGTGAGCGCCACAGCGAACAGGCTGCGGCCGTGGAAGGCGCCGCTGAAGGCGATGACGCCGGCGCGCTTGGTGTGGGCGCGGGCGATCTTGATCGCGTTCTCGACCGCCTCGGCGCCGGTGCTGAACAGCGCCGTTTTCTTCGCATGCGTGCCGGGCGTCAGCGCATTCAGTTTTTCCGCAAGTGCGATGTAGCCCTCGTACGGCACGACCTGGTAGCAGGTGTGGGTGAAGCGCTTCAGTTGCGCCTCGATCGCCGCGATGACCTTCGGGTGGCGGTGGCCGGTGTTCATCACCGCGATGCCGCCCGCAAAGTCGATGTAGCGGCGGCCCTCGATGTCCCACAGCTCGGCGTTCTCAGCGTGGTCGGCGAAGAAGGTGCCCATCACGCCGACCCCGCGCGGGGTGGCCGCGGCCTTGCGGGCCATCAGTTGTTCGTTGGGGGAGTGCTTCATTTCAGGTGCTCCGCTGCGCGCGTGCCGGGGCCACTGGATACATCCCTTCGCGAATGTCCCCCGGCTGCGCCTCCTCCTTGATTTCGCTGCGGGAGATACCCAGCGTCCCCAGCACGAGTGGCACTGTCGGCAGGTGGTCGAATACCCACAGTGCTGATGGATCACGTCGGCGGTGTGCGCCGCGCAGCGAAATCAAGGAGGAGGCCGCAGGCCGGAGGACATTCGCGGAGCAGAGCACACCGTCGGCGTGATCGCGCGCCTCATCTATCAGCAGGCAAGGAATTGGTGAGTTC
>JANPNF010000141.1:0-6315 GCA_031427315.1 Burkholderiales bacterium
GCCACCATCAAAGCGCAGGCCACAGCCAGCGGCGCGTATCGGATCTTCATGCGGTTCCCCAGAGTGATGTGTGCGCCGAAAGGCTCGGCCGGTGCGTTGCCGCAACGTCGCGCCAACGGCATGGGTCATGCTGGGGGGATAAATTTGCAACCCCCTGTTTACGGGGTTCGTGGTGCAAGCGGGTCGGTCGGCTGCATCGCTTGCTGCCGTCAAGCGCAGCGACCGGGTTCAAATCACCGCCGCCCGCAGGTGGCACGGGGGTACCATCCCGCAATGCAAGTCACCACTGGAACCGTCTTCGGGGGCAAAGTCGTCGTCGAGGGTGCATCCCTCGTCGAAGGTTCAGTCGTGGCCGTCCTCTCTCGCGAGCCCGATGAGTCATTTGCTTTGTCTGCGGACGATGAACGAGAACTTATCGCTGCAATGGCGGAAATCGAACGGGGCGAGTTCGTTTCAGCGGACGAACTGCTTGAAAGCTTGCGCAAATTCGGCTGAGCATGGCGCTGTGCGTCAAGGTTTCTGCCCGGGCGGCATCGCACATCCGTCGCGCCGCTGAATATTGGGCTGAAAATCGACTCGCGGTGCCGGGCGCCGTACAAACTGACATCGGTGACGCCCTGGCGCTGCTTGCAGAACACCCCGGGCTTGGTGCTGCCTATCAAGGTGTTCGTACAGAAGGTGTTCGACGCTTGCTGGTGGGTCGAATTCGCTACTTCATTTACTACCGTGCCACCCATGACACGCTCGACATACTGGCTGTCTGGCATGTGAGTCGGGGCATGCAGCCGGTTTTGTAGCAGAGGTAACGCGCCGAGCCTTTCCGTCGAGGGTAGCGCGCACGTTTTGGCATGATGCAAGCGTGAGTAGAAGAGTCGGAAGCGCTCAGTTCAATAACTGGCTCGGATCGACATCGAGCTTGGCCAACGCGCTGCGCGTGGCGCGCACTGTCAGCGACTCGTCTTGCACCGGCACCAGCAGGCCGGCCTGCAGGAAAGCGGCGAGCCGCTGCTGCTGGAACAGGATGCCGCGGCCCTGCGGCGTCACGAACAGCGACAGCTGTCGGCGCATGCCCTGCCACGCCAGTTGCACCGACTCGTTGCGGTCGCGGTAGTCGAGCATGTACCAGCCACCGACCTGCAGCTCGCGCGCCCAGGCGGCCATCGCTGGGGTGGGCATCGAGCCGCCGGCGGTGACCACTTCGAGCTCGTTGCTTTCGTGGCCTGACAGATCGAGCACCAGCGACTCGTCGATCTCCATGTCGTCGGCATCGGGCAGCAGCTCTTCCAGCGTTTCCAGCCGCGCCATCAGTTGCTCAAGACGATCTTTCGGGATGGCCGCGGTGCGCGCGGTGAATGCTGCGGCCAGCGAGGAGTTGAGCCGTTGAATATGCGCGTCTTGCGCGGCCGGCGCCACACCGGCGCCCTGCATGCCGTCGCGCAACACCTTCAGCAGCGGCGGCAAACGGCGGATCACGTCAGCGCGCTCGTCACGCGACACCTTGGCGCTGGCCGACCAGATCAGATCGGCGGCCGCGCGCTTGATTTCCTTGGTTTCTTCGCTGCCCGGGCCGGATTTCACGGCGGTCATCGCCAACACATCGGCCCAGACCTGAAACAGGAATTCGCGCACGCCCTCGGGCACCGGCACCTCGTTGAGCATCTTGCGCAACTCGATCGTGTACTGGATGGCCAGGGTCTCGCGCTGCTCAACCTGCTGCGCCAGCGAAACGCCTTTGCGCGAGGCCTCGTTCTCGTTTTTGAAATAGTGTTCGAGGAAGCGCTCGAATTCGGTCAGCACGGTCTGGAACACCCGACGACCGGTGTCAGGGTAGGCCTCGACGACCTGCACGACGCGCTTGATTTCTTTCTCGACGGCACCGCCCGACACCCGCGTGCTGTGCGCGTCGAACCCCATCACGCAAGCGCCCATGCGGTCGATCAGACGGCGTGCCGGGTGGTCGGTGGTGGCGAAGAAATCGGGCTCACCGACCGCCACCCGCAGCACCGGCATCTGCAGCCGCGCGAACCACACGCGCACCGACGCCGGAATGCGTTCCTCGGTCAGGATGCTCTGGAACAGCAAGGCCACCACCTCGATCGTCGCGCGCTCGCCGGGCGAGGCGGCCGCCGCCTTCAGGGCCTGCTTGCGCTGGTGCAGTTCTTCCAGCATCGCCGGTGTGCTGACCGAGCCGGCAGCGTAGCGGCCACCGGAATCTGGGGTCAGCCGCAGCGCGATGCCTTGCTGGGCGCTGGTGATCGCCGCGTCCAGCGCCGGCGAGGCTGGCGCGTGGGCCGTGCGGGCAAAGTCAGGCAGTTGACGCCCGATCAACCGGTTCAGCCGACCCAGCACCGCATCGGCGTGGTCGGCGCCGCCACGCACCAGCGTGCCGACCCGGCTCATCAAACGGGTTTCCTCCGCGAGCCCACCGGGCAACGCGCTGTAGCGACTGGCTCGTGGCTCAGCCAGGTGGCCCCGACGCGTTGGCGCACCGGCGCTCTCGCGCCCCGCCGCACCGTCTGAACCGGCGCCGACTAACGACCCGGAATGCGTGCTGACGAAAGCCGCATTGCGCGAGCGGCGGATGAACGGCCGCAAATCAATCTCGGGCAGCACGCGCTGCTGGATCAGCAGCCGGTTCGCCTCGTGATACGCCTCTTCGTTGAAGTGCGCGAATTCCTCGTGCAGCACGCTTTGCAGGGTGCGCCAGGTCTCATGGCTCAGACCCGCGGCGCGCCACGAATTGATCGCGATGCGCGCCAACACGTGCGGCCGCAGGATGTCGTTGGCGTCGAGTTCATCGCGGCCTTCTAGCAGCGTCATGCGCGAGCGCAGATCGGTGAATTCCCACGAGGCGCGGTCCATCACCGCGAGCGCGAGCCGCGAGCTGAGAATCTCGCCTTCGATGGTTTCGTTGTCGACCAGGCTGAAACTCTGCCGATCGCCGGGCATCGGCAGATCGTTCGGGCGCGTTGCCGAAACGATGCCGCTGTGCAGCGCACCCCGCAGCATCGAGATCGCGCCTTGCAGCCAGAACCCTGCTGTGTTCTTCAGGTCTTCGACGGCATCGCGGCGGCGCATCAACGTGGCCGGATCGGCGACCTGGCCGAGCAACAACCGCGCGCCCTGATCGACCGCCTGCACCACACCCGGCATGCCGCTCAGCAGTCCTTCGACGTACGCGTGGCGGGCCTGGGTGGCCTGGGCCATCGAGTGGGCCGTGGACGCCATGGTTTCGTGTGGGTTGTGCAACGGGTTGCGAGATAACTCTACACCACCGCCCCGGCGTTCGGGTCATCGGGGTCGAGCTCTTTGCCTGAGGCCTTCACCAGGTCCTCGCGCTTGACGCCCAACCACATCGCTATGGCGGCGGCGACGAACACCGACGAGTAGATGCCGAACAGGATGCCGATGGTCAGCGCGACGGCGAAGTAGTGCAGCGTCGGGCCGCCGAAGATCAGCATCGACACCACCATCATCAGCGTGCTGCCGTGGGTGATGATGGTGCGACTCATGGTGCTGGTGATGGCATGGTCGATCACCTGCTGCGTGCTCAACTTGCGGTACTTGCGGAAGGCCTCGCGGATCCGGTCGAAGATCACCACCGACTCGTTGACCGAATAGCCCAGCACGGCCAGCACCGCGGCCAGCACCGACAGCGAGAACTCCCACTGGAAGAACGCGAAGAAGCCGATGATGATGATCACGTCGTGCAGGTTGGCGATGATGCCGGCGACAGAGAACTTCCATTCGAAGCGCATCGCCAGATACAGCATGATGCCGACGATCGTGACGGCCAGCGCCAGCGCGCCGTCGCGCGCCAGCTCCGAGCCGACCGACGGCCCGACGAATTCACTGCGCTGCAGCCTGACCTTCTCGGCGCCGACCTCGCCACACACCGGCGCGGTGGTCTGGGCGCCCTTGTCGGAGGTAATCTGCTGCAGGCTGACCGTGCCGCCTTCGGCCTGGCACAGCGCGCCGAAAACGCGCGACACCACCTCAGCCTGCTTCACATCGCCGCGAACCGGCAGGCGGATCAACACATCGCGCGAGGTGCCGAAGTTCTGCACCTGCACCTCACCGAACTGCAGCGACTCGACGGTGCTTCGCACCTTGTTGATGTCGGCCGTCTGCGCATAAGCCACCTCAATCACCGTGCCGCCGGTGAATTCGATCGAGAAATGCAGCCCGCGCGTGGCGATGAAGAACACCGCGGCGGCGAAGGTCAAGGCCGAGATGGCGTTGAGCACCAATGCATGGCGCATGAACGGAATGTCACGCCTGATCCTGAAAAACTCCATCTTTAACTCCTTGCTCAGCGCTTGGCGCTGACGTCAGCGGGGGGTTTCCAGACCTGCCCGATGGACACGCCCTTGAGTTTCTTCTGTCGGCCGTACCAAAGGTTGACCAGACCGCGCGAGAACACCACCGCCGAGAACATCGAGGTCAGGATACCCAGGCAGTGCACCACAGCGAAGCCGCGCACCGGCCCGGAACCGAAGGCCAGCAGCGACAGCCCGGCGATCAGCGTGGTGACGTTCGAGTCGAGGATGGTGGTGAAGGCCCGTTCGTAGCCGTTGTGGATCGCCGCCTGCGGCGACGCGCCACTGCGCAGCTCCTCGCGCACCCGTTCGTTGATCAGCACATTGGCGTCGATCGCCATGCCAAGCGTCAACGCGATCGCTGCCATGCCGGGCAACGTCAGACTGGCCTGCAGCATCGACAACACAGAGACCAGCAGCAACAAGTTGAACGCGAGCGCGATCGTCGAGATGGTGCCGAACAGCATGTAGTAAGCGCACATGAACACCGCAATCGCAGCGAATCCGTACAGCACGCTGTTGAAACCTTTTGAAATGTTGTCGGCGCCGAGGCTCGGGCCGATCGTGCGCTCTTCGATGATCTCCATCGGTGCGGCGAGCGACCCCGAGCGCAGCAGCAGCGAGGTGTCGGCCGCTTCGGCAGTGGTCATGCGACCCGAAATCTGCACGCGGCCACCACCAATCTCGGCGCGGATCACCGGCGCGGTAACGACCTCGCCCTTGCCCTTCTCGAACAGCAGGATCGCCATGCGCTTGCCGATGTTTTCGCGCGTCACATCTTTGAAAATGCGCGAGCCTTTGGCGTCGAGCGTCAGGTTGACGCTGGGCTCCTGCGTCTGCCCGTCGAAGCCGGCCTGCGCATCGGTCAGGTTCTCACCGGTCAAGATCACCTGGCGCTTAAGGATCAGCGCGACGCCGTTGCGCTCGGTGTAGCGCTCGGTGCCGAACGGCACCGGCCCGGTGCCCGCAGCGGCCGCGGCGGCTTCGGCGCTCTCGTCGACCATGCGCACTTCCAGCGTCGCGGTGCGGCCGATGAAGTCCTTGGCCTTCGCTGTGTCCTGCACACCAGGCAGCTGCACCACCACGCGGTCGGCACCTTGCTGCTGGATCACCGGCTCCGACACGCCGAGTTCGTTGACCCGGTTGTGGAGTGTGGTGATGTTTTGCTTGACCGCCGCCTCCTGCACCAACCGCGACGCGGCCGGCTTCAACACGCCCGCCAGCCTGATGTCGGTGCCGTCGGGGGTGTCAGTCCACTGCAGATCGGGCAGCTTGTCTTCGAGCAGTCGGCGTGCCGCAGTCAGTGTGTCGCGGTCGCGAAAACGCACTACCACGGCATCACCCTCGCGCACGATGCCGGCGTGGCGCAGGTTCTTGTCGCGCAGCAGCTGGCGCACGTCACCGGTCAGCGATTCGGCCTTCTTGGTCAGCGCCGATTTCATGTCGACCTGCATCAAAAAGTGCACGCCGCCGCGCAGGTCCAGGCCAAGCGACATCGGCAGCGCGTGCATCGCAGTCAGCCAGTGCGGCGAGCGCGACAGCAGGTTCAAAGCGACGATGTAGCTCGGCTCGGCAGGGTCGGGGTTCAGGGCCTTGCCGATCGCGTCTTTGGCCTTGATCTGCGCATCGGTGTCGGCAAAGCGAGCCTTCACCGAGTTGCCTTCAAACTGCACGAAGTCGGCCTTCAGGCCGGCCTGCGTCAGGACTTCTTCCACGCGGGTGGCGACGCTGCTGTCGATCTTCAAGGTGGCCCGGCCGCTGCTGATCTGCACCGCGGGGGCTTCGCCGAACAGGTTCGGCAAGGTGTAGATCAGGCCGACCAGCAAAGCGATCAGCAGGATCGCGTATTTCCAAGGGGGATAGCGGTTCATGACGCCTTTCTGGCGATCGATCGGCTTTCGGCCGGCTGGCCTGCGCTGATGGAAGTGGGGTGTCGCATCCGCAACGCAGCGGTCTGCGTCAGGCCTTTACTTGAACGTGCCCTTGGGCAGCACTT
>JANPNF010000142.1:0-18401 GCA_031427315.1 Burkholderiales bacterium
CCGCGGCCAGCGCACCGGCCAGTGCGCCGATCCCCATCAACTCGGCACGCTGCACCTGCCCCAGCAGCTTGCCACTCGCACCGAGCGCGCGCATCACCGCGAACTCGCGCGACCGCGATTCGCGCGTAGCGGTCACCGCGGCAAAAAGCACCACCAGCCCGGCCGCAAGCGTGAAGACGAACAGGAACTCGACCGCACCCACCACCTGTTCCAGCACGCCCTGGATTTGTGCGATCGACGCCGACACATCGATGTTCGTCAGGTTGGGAAACTGCCGGATCAGCGCGTTGTCAAACTCGCTCGCCGCCTTCGGTCCGCCTGCGGTCGGCGCCTTGAAGGCAGCGATGTAGGTGATGGGCATGTTGTCCAGCGCCGCGTTCGGGAACAGCACGAAGAAGTTGACCCGCATCGAGGCCCAGTCGACCTTGCGCAGGCTGGTGACCTTGGCCTCCACCGCTTGGCCGGCGATGTCGAAGCGCATCGTATCGCCGAGCTTCAACCCGAAGGTCTCGGCCAGCCCGGTCTCGACGCTCAGGCCGCCCGGCTCCTCGGCCACCCAGCGGCCACCGGCCAGCAGGTTGTGCGGCGGCAGCTCGGCGGTGTGGCTGAGGTTGAATTCGCGCTCGACGAGGCGGCGCGCGCGCTCGTCGGTCATCGTGTCGGCATCGAGCGTGCGGCCGTTGATGGCGAGCAACCGACCGCGGATCATCGGAAACCAGTCGTACTGCGTGATGCCGGCCTCGCGCAGCCGGCTCTGGAAGGCCTCGGCCTGGTCGGGCTGCACATTGATGACGAAACGGTTCGGCGCACCGGGCGGCGTGGCCTCGCGCCAGCTGGCCACCAAGTCGGTGCGCAGCAGCACCAGCAACACCAACGCCAACAGCCCCACCGCCAGCGCGGAAACTTGCAGCACCGCGAAGGCGGGCCGGGCCGCGATCTGCCGCGTGGCCAGCACGAGCCAGCGCGGCGCGTTCGACTCCGGCACCGCGCGCCGCAACAGCAGCACCGCGATCCAGCTCAGCAGCGCAAACACCGCAATCGCTGCCGCAAAGCCACCCACGGCGATCAAGCCCAGCTTTAGATCGGACGATGCGGCCAGCAGCAGCCCGGTGAAGCCCAGCGTGCCGGCCAGCAGCACCGCGAGCGACGCCGGTTTCAAGGCGCCCATCTCGCGGCGAATCACACGCAGCGGCGGCACCCGTGCCAGCTGCAGCACCGGCGGCGCACCGAAGCCCATCAACAAGGTGAAGCCGACACCCAAACCGAACAGCGCCGGCCACCACGACGCCGCAGGCAAGCTGGTAGTGACCAAACCGGCCAGCAGCCACACAAAGCCGTAATGCACGGCGAAGCCGAGTGCCACGCCGGCGGCGCTCGCCAGCAGACCGACCAGCGTGAACTCGATCAGATACTGCAGCGCGATCGTGCGCTGCGGCTGGCCGAGCACGCGCAGCATCGCGCAGTCATCGAGGTGACGGCTGGCGAAGTCGCGCGACGCGATGCCCACCGCCACCGCTGCCAGCAAGGCCGACAGCAACGCCACGAGGTTCAGGAATTTCTCGGCGCGGTCCAGCGTCTGGCGCAGCTCGGGCCGCCCGCCTTCGAGCGACTCGACACGCACGCCGCGCAGTGCCGGCAACTTCACCTGGGCCTCTGTCCAGCCCGTGAACTCGCGCACCCGCGGATCATTGCGCCCCGCGACGTCTTTCGAGGCGACCAGCAGCCGGTAGGTGACGCGACTAGCCGGCTGGATCAGGCCGGTCGCTGCGAGGTCGGCCTGGTTGAGCATGACCCGGGGCGAAAAGCCGATGAACCCGGCGCCACGATCGGGCTCGGTGAGGATCATCTGGGCAATGCGCAGCGTTGCATCGCCCAGCAACAGGTCGTTGCCGACCTTGAGCGCCAGTGCATCGAGCACCGCCGCTTCGACCCACACCGTGCCCGGCACAGGTGCCCGCGCGGTCGCTTCTTCAGCAGTGGCCGGCCCGGCATTCAAGCGCAGCTGGCCGCGCAGCGGGTAGGCATCGCTGACAGCCTTCACGCTGACCAGCCGCGAGGCGCCGCCCTGGGCGTCGGTCGCCCGGCCCATGCTGGGGAAGGTGGCGGTGGTAGCGGTCGTCAGGCCGAGCGCACGCGCCTTGTCGGCGATGGCGGGCGGCGTCGGCTGGTCGCTGGCCACGATCGCGTCACCGCCCAGCAACTGCGTCGCGTCGCGCGACAGGCCGCTGTTGAGCCGGTCGGCAAAGAAGCCCACCGCCGTCAGCGCCGCCACGGCAAGTGCCACGGCGACGAACAGCAGCCGCAATTCACCGGCGCGGAAGTCGCGGGTCAACTGGCGCCAGGCCAGTGACCAGACCGAGGTGGAATGACGAGGTGATGCAACAGCAGATCTCATCTGCTCACCTTAACTGAGCCTCGCGGCGCCTGCCCGCTGCGGGTGATTGGACGTGACTCGCCTGCGGACCAGCTACAGGATCAGCAGCGCGCGAAAGTCGTTGACGTTGGTGCAGGTTGGGCCAGTCACCACCAGGTCATTGAGCGGCGCAAAGAAGTGGTAGGCGTCGTGGCGGTCCAAGACATCTTGCGCGTTCAGGCCCAAAGCCGCAGCGCGGGCCAGTGTGTCGGGCGTGACAACGGCACCGGCGTTGTCTTCGACGCGCCCGTGCGCGGCGATCCCGGTCTCGCCGTCGATGCCGTCAGTGTCGGCCGCCAGCACATGCACGCCCGGCTCGCCTTGCAGCGCGATCGCGCACCCCAACAAGAACTCGGTGGCACGGCCGCCGCGGCCGCCCTTGCAGGTTACCGCCACCGTCGTCTCGCCGCCACTGAGGATCACACACGGCCGGGCGAACGGCGCACCGCGTCGGGCCACCGCGCGTGCCAGCGCAGCATGCACACGGCCCACCTCGCGCGACTCGCCTTCGACTTCATCGCTAAGGATGTGCGCCTCGATCCCCGCCGCGCGGGCCACGGCGGCAGCGGCTTCGAGCGATTGCTGCGGCGTCGCGATCAGCTGCACCGCGTGGCCGGCGAATGCTGGATCGCCCGGCTTCGGCGTCTCGAAGGCGCCCGTCTCCAGGCCGCGTCGCGCGGCCTCGGGAAGGTCGATGCCGTAGCGCTTCAGGATTGCCAGCGCGTCGGCGCAGGTGCTCGGGTCAGCCACCGTCGGCCCGCTCGCAATCACCTCGGGCGCATCGCCAGGCACATCGCTGATCAACAGCGTGACCACGCTCGCCGGATGGCACATCAGGGCCAGCCGCCCGCCCTTGATGGCCGACAGGTGCTTGCGCACGCAGTTCATCTCCCCGATCGCGGCACCACTGTGCAGCAGCGCCCGGTTGATGGCGCGCTTGTCGGCCAGCGACACGCCCTCAGCTGGCATCGACAGCAGCGCCGAGCCGCCGCCAGAAATCAGGCACAGCACCAAATCATCGGCGCTCAAGCCCCGCACCAGCGCGGCGATGCGCTGTGCCGCCAGCAACCCGGCGGCATCGGGCACCGGGTGCGCTGCCTCGACGACCTCGATGCGGCCCGGTGCCGATCGGTAGGCCGGCGACACATGGCCGTAGCGGGTCACGACCAAGCCGGTCAACGGCGCAGCGCTCGGCCACAGTGCATCGACCGCCGCCGCCATCGCGCCACCGGCCTTGCCGGCGCCCACAACCACGGTGCGGCCTGGTGGCGGCGTCGGCAGAAAGGGCGCGATCACCGCGCCCGGCAAGGCCTGCGCCACAGCCGCATCGAACAGCGCGCGCAAAAAACCGCGCGGGTCGGCGCGCGGCGACGGCACGGCAGTTGGCCGGGCCGCGCTGTTCATCGAATGCGCACCCAGGCGAACTCGACCCAGTTGTCGGCACGGTGCACCACGTCGACGTTCTGCCGCGCGCCCCAAGGCACGACCTGGCGGTGCAGCGGCAAGGTCAGCACTTGATCCTTGTGCTGCTGCAAGGCCGCTTTGATGAGCTTCTCGCGCCTGACCGGGTCGGCCTCACGGCTCGACGCGGCGGCCAGCCCATCGAGCTTGGCATCGGCGATCTGGCCGAAATTCCAGGCGCCGATGCCGCCCTCGCCGCGCGTGCGCAAAAGCGGCGTCAAGGTCGTTTCGGCATCGGTGATCGAGCCGCCCCAGCCCAGCAGGTACATCGAGGTGTCGAGCCGCTGCAGCTTCGGGAAGTAGGTGGAGCGCGGCATCGCGTTGACGCGCAATTTGACGCCGATCTTGGCCCACATCACCGCCAGCGCCTGGCAGATCTCCTCGTCATTGATGTAGCGGTTGTTCGGGCAATCGAGCGTCACCTCGAAGCCCTGCGGGTAACCAGCATCGGCCATCGCCTGCTTGGCTGCGGTTAAGTCGAACGGCAGGCGTGACTCCAGCGCTGCGTCGTTGTAGGCGCCCTGCGGCGACGGCGTGATGCCGCCGGTGGGCAGCGACTGCCCGCGCATCAGCCGACTGCGGATCGTCTCGATGTCGATCGCCTGGTACAGCGCACGGCGCACGCGGATGTCTTTGAACGGGTTGCGGCCCTTGACGCTGCTGTAGAGCAACTGCTCACGGCCCTGGTCCATGCCGATGAACACGATGCGATTCTCCGGGCCTTCGATCAGCTTCACACCGGGCGTGTTGCGCAGCCGCGCCGTGTCTTGCGGCGAGGGGTCGAGCACGAAATCGAGCTCGCCGGAAATCAGCGCAGCAATGCGTGTGGCGTCGCTCTTGATCGGCGTGTAGACCACCTCCTGCACATTGCCTTCGAAGCGGCCCCACCAGCCAGGGAATCGGCGGTAGACGGTTTTCACATCGGGTTGCCGCAGCGCCAACGTGTACGGGCCGGTGCCGTTCGCGTGCAGCGCGGCGTAGCCCTCCTGCTGGCTTTTGTAGTCGATCGGTTTCGCTGCGCCGTACTTGTCAGCCCACTCGCGGCTCATGATCTGAACCGTGCTCAGGTGCTGCAAAAAAATCGGGTTGACCTGCTTCAGCGTGAAGTCGATGGTCAATGCATCAACCGCTTTGGGATCACCCAGCGCCTGCGCGTAGGCCTTGATGTCGGATGCGCTGTCGCGCGCACGCCGCACCGAAAACACCACATCGTCGGCGGTGAACGGCGTGCCGTCGTGGAACTTGACATTGGGGCGCAGCTTGAAGCGCCAGTGCAGCGGATCGCTTTGCTGCCATGAGATGGCCAGCACCGGCACGATGGCCAGCTGGCGGTCGCGATTGACCAGCGTTTCGTACACCTGCCCGTTCAGGTTGTTGGTCAGCAGCTCGTTTTGCGAATGCGGGTCCATCGTCTGCGGGTCGCCTTGCGACGACCAGCGCAGCGTCTGTGCCTGTGCGGCCGTCACCCAGAGCGCGACAGTCAACGCGAACAGCCACGCAGCGAGGTGTCGCGCCCGCAGTCGGCGCGCGCTGTGCAACGTTGCCAACCCGCCCGGTGCCATGGCCCAACCTCTGAATTCCAAAAAGCCAGTGTAGGGGGCTGTCGGGGTCAATCGGTGCAGTTCATGTTCGACAGATCCAGCAGCCGCGGTGGGTCATGCCAAAGAAAAAAGCCGCCTAGGTGGGCGGCTTTTTTCGGTGCGGGGCGACAGGGCCGCCCTCCGCATTAGCGGAACCGCGATTGCGGCACCGTGTACAAAGCGCCGGGCAAAGAGCCGATGTAGGCCGCCAGCTCTTTCAGTTCAGCGTGGGTGTATTGGCGCGCCATGCCGCCCATGATCGGGTTCTTGCGTCCGACCTGCGGGTTGCCGTCGGTCTGGTAGGACTTGAGCGCGAAATACAAGTAGTCCGGGTGCTGACCTGCGATCTTCGGGTACGTAGGCGAAATCGGCGTGCTGAAATTCTCACCGTGGCACGACGTGCAATTGGCCTTCTTCAACAACTCGGCCACGCGCGCCGACGGAGCATCTTTCGGCGGGCCCGAAGGCATGGGTGCCGCGTCCTTGCCCTGCGCTTCGTAGAACGCCGCCAGATCGGCCATGTCCTGATCAGTCAACGCGACGGCAATGCCGCGCATCGTCGGGTGCAGGCGTTCGCCCTTTTTGTAAGCGGTGAGCGCGGACACGATGTACGGCGCGTTCTGCCCGGCCAGTTTCGGCACCTTGTAGATCTCGGGGAAGCTGGCTTGATAGCCGACGATGCCGTGGCAGCCGATGCACAACTGCGCTTTGCCCTCCCCGGCCTTGGCATCCTGCGCGACGGCAGCGGTGCTAAAGGCGCCGGACATCAACATCAACGACAGGGCGAGCGAATGAAGGAGTCTCATGATCAGGCGGATACCGAGTGCAGGTTAAAAACAGCCTTGAAGTATAGAGGGCCACCGCGTGCACCTCAGGCTTGCAGAACCGCCTGACGGTTCGGCGACAGACCTCGTTTCTCTATACTGGTTTGGCGTTGACGGATCTGCCGGCTGACCGAAAAGCAACATGAAGTTCAAAGGCACCTCAGGCTGAAGATGATTCCGCAGCGGCACGACCACAGCAAGGTGCTGCTACCGATGGATGTGGGCGAGCAGCGGATGGACCAGCGCCCCCACCCGTTGACTCTGCCCGGCCTGGACGCGGCGATGCGCACGCTCAGTCGATGAGGTGGCAGCAGATCGCGGCGACGCTCGGCTGTTGCGTCATGTTGCAGGGCGTCGGTGGCTGTGCCAGCGTGAAAAAGCTGTTCGATGACGAGCCGACGGTGGACGCTGCGGCGGCCGACGTGGCGACCAGGCCTTCGATCGCGGTCTACAGGCTCGACATCGAGGCTCCCAGCGAGTTGCGCACCCTGTTGCAAACCTACCTCGATCTGTCACGCTTCCAGAATGTGCCGCAGAGCGAGAACATCACCCCGGCCGAAATCGACCGACTGATCGCCGCCGCACCGGCGCAGGCGCGCGCGCTGCTTGAAACCGAGGGCTACTTCAACCCGGAGGTGACGGTGGTGCGGGTCGATGGCGGCGGTGGCGACACCACCGTGGCCGCGGCACGCGAGCGAGCCGAGGGGGTGCAAGACACAGCCGCTTCCAGCGCACGCACCGGCTTGCAGGCGCTGCCTTTGCTGCGGGTGCGGGTCAAGCCGGGGCCGCGGGCCATCGTGGAGCACTTCGCCTTCACGGCACAAGGCCCACTGCAGCAGGCCGCTGATGCAGGCTCGCTCGACGCCAAAGTGCTGATCGCCCAGCTGCGCAACGGCTGGCGGCTGCCGCCCGACATGGCGTTTCAGCAGTCGGCGTGGAGCGGCGCGAAAAACAATGCCCTGGCCAAGCTGCGCGCCGATGGCTATCCGGCCGCCACGCTCAGCCGCTCGAGCGCCCGCGTCGACGCGCCGACCAACAAGGTGCGGCTCGATGTTGCTGCCGACAGTGGCGTGCTGTACCGGCTTGGGCCGGTGCGCATCAGCGGACTGCAGCGCTACGGTGAGAGCAGCGTGCAGCAGCTGTCGCTGCTGCAGCTGGGCGCGCCGTACCGCGAGTCGCAACTGATCGACTTCCAGGAACGATTGCAAAAGAGCGGCCTGTTCGAGGGCGCCTCGGTGGTGCTCGACGCCGACCCGGCCACCGCCGAGTCTGCGCCGGTCAATGTGCAGCTGCGCGAATTGCCGCTGCAGCAGGCCACCTTCGGAGCTGGCTACAGCGCCAACACCGGCCCGCGCGTGACCGCCGAGCACATTCACCGGCAGCCCTTCGGCTGGGAGTGGATAGCCAAGAACAAGTTAGAGCTCGGCCCGAAACTGAAGTCGTGGACCGGTGAGCTGACCTCCTACCCACTGGAAGGGCTGTACCGCAACCTGATCGCCGGCAGCGCTGAGCAATTGCAAACTGTCAACGAGGTGCGCAATTCATGGACCGCACGGATCGGCCGCACCCAGGACACCACCCAGATCGAGCGGCTGTACTACATCGAGGCCACGCATTCGCGCCTCGACACCACCTCCAACACTGGAACCACCACCGTGAACAACAACGCGTTCACCGGCAACTACCACTGGGTCTTGCGCGACCTCGACAGCGTGCTGCTGCCCACCGAGGGCTACACCTTCTCGGCCGAGGTGGCCGGGGGTTATGCAATCAGCGGCACCGGCAATGAGAACAGCGGGCCGTTCGGCCGCGTGTACGGCCGCTACACTCACTATCAACCGCTCGGAGGCGCTTGGTTCGCGACCGCACGCGTCGAGGGCGGTCAGGTGCTGGCCAGCAACAAGGTCGGTATCCCGGACACGCTGCTGTTTCGCGCCGGTGGCGACGATTCGGTGCGCGGCTACGCCTACCGCTCGCTCGGGCCGACGGTGGCCGGCGCCCTGCTCAGTGGCCGGGTGATGTTCACTGGCAGTGCGGAGGTCGCTCACCCGATCTCGGACCGATTTCCCACCTTGTGGGGCGCGGCCTTCATCGACGCCGGCAACGCCGCCGACCATTGGAAAAACCTGCACCCGGTGCTGGGCTATGGCGTCGGGCTGCGTTGGCGCAGCCCGGTCGGCCCGTTGCGGATGGACCTGGCCTATGGCGACGACGTGAACAAGGTGCGCCTGCACCTGAGCGTGGGGATCGCGTTTTGACGGGCGACGACATGGCGGCACCCGCCACCCCGGCCCCATCGGTGCCAGCGCCCCGCCGCACGCCGCGCTGGCGGGGCTGGAGTGTGGCGATCGCCGTGCTGTCGCTGGTGCTGTTGGTGGGCGGCGCGGGCGCGGGCCTGTGGTGGGCTGTGCGCAGCGAGGCCGGAAGCGCGTGGGTGGTGTCGCGGCTGCCGGGCATCGAGGTTACGGCTCCGCGCGGTGTGCTGCTGGGTGATTTCGAGACCGCCCGCGTGGTGGTGAAGCTGCCTGGCACCGACCAGATCGTGCTCACTGGTCTGGGTTGGCGCGGCCTGCAGCTCTCGCACGTCGAGGCCTCGGGCCTGTGGGCGCGGGCGTCGTTCGCCGACCTGCATGCCACGCGCGTCGATGTGCTGCTGACCCCGAGCGACGGACCCATGACCGCGCCGACCCGGCTGCACCTGCCCGTGCAGGTCGATGTTGAGGCCTTGCAGATCGGGGCCTTGTATATCGGTGCGCTGGGCGACACGCCGCTGCGCGATCTGCGCGCTCGCGTTCAGTTGGGTGCGGGCGACGGTGCCCTGCACCGCATTGATGCGCTGAGCGCCGCCTGGGATCGGCTGCAGGCGCGCGGCGCAGCGCGCATTGCCACCCGCGCGCCATTTGCGTTGGACGTGAAGCTGGATGTGTCGCAGGCCGACGCCACCACACCGCCCGCTGCGGGATCGACGCCTGCCACACCCGCGGCCGCGCCGCCGATCAACCTCAACGCCTGGCAGGCCACGCTCGCACTCGCCGGCCCGCTCGATGCGCCAATGCTGACCGCCAGCGTGCAGGCACCGTCTACGGCAACGCACGCGGCACAGTCGCTGAGCGCACAAGCCGGTTTGCGTCCCTTTGCCGCGTGGCCGCTGGCCGATCTGCAGGCGCAGACCCGCGCGCTCGACCTGTCGGCGTTGAGCCGCTTTGCACCGGTCACCGCCTTGAGTGGGCAGGTGACGGTGCACAGCACGGCGATCAACCGGCCAATCGCGGCGCAGATCACCTTGAACAACGACTTGGCCGGGCGCTGGAACGACGGCTTCGTGCCGCTGCGCCGCCTGAAGGCTGAACTGAGCGCCCGCGCCGACGACCCCAGCACCGTGGAGCTGAAAGCCTTCGATGCCGAATTCGGCACCAAGGCACAGGCCGGGGGCCGCCTGTCGGGCCGCGGCCGCTGGCACACCGATCGGTCGACGCTGACCGCCACGTTGCAGGCTCTGCAGCCCTCGCTGCTCGACGCGCGTGCGCCGGCCATGCTGATCGGCGGCCCGCTGTCGGTGGTCGTCGTGACGCCGACCAGCACGCCCGCGGCACAGAACCAGCCGCAGATCGAGTTGAAAGTGGATTTGACCGGCGACCTGTCGCCGTCGATCGGCTCCGGCCCCGTGAACACCGGCGGCAAAACGGTAAAGCTCAAGCTCGACGCCGTCGCCGATGCGCAGCACCTCACGCTGCGCGAGGTCCGCGCCAGTGCCGGCGGTGCGGTGGCCACCCTGGTCGGTGAGGCCAACCGTGCCTCGCCCGATGCCCCGTGGCAGGCCAAGGGGCGCGCCACGCTGGTTGATTTCGACCCGCTGCAGTGGTGGCCGGGGCGCACCGACTCACCCTGGCGCCGCGGCACCAATCGCATCAACGCAACCGGCGATTTCGATGTGACGCTGCCGCGCGACGGCAGCGCACCACTGGCTGCGTGGCGCGGCAGCGCCCAGCTGGCGATGGTGCGCAGCCTGGTTGCCGGCACCACGATCTATGGCAGCGCGAGCTTGCGCAGCCTCGACAGCACTCATGCCGAAGCGGCATTGGCGCTGCAGGTGGCCGACAACCGGCTGCAGGCACAGGGCCGTTTCGACACCTCGGCCCGCACGGGTGCCGCGGGTGCCGCCAGCGGCAGCGCCGATCACTGGACCCTGAGCCTGGACGCTCCCGCACTGGCCGGCTTCGAGCCGTTGTGGCGATTGCTGCAAGCCCCTGGCTCGAATGGAGCCCTGGCCGGCGCGCTGACCGCATCGGCAACGGTCGACGGGCGCTGGCCGGCCATCACCACGCACGGGGAGGTGAGCGCCAGCGGGCTGCGCCTCGGCGCGGTGGCCGTGCAGCAGGCCAGCGCGCGCTGGAATGTGGGCACCGCCAGCAGCGCCGCGGTCGACATCGACGCGAGCTTGTCGCAGATGCGGTTGCTGAGCACACCTCCGGCCAGCAGCAAGCCAATAGCGAGCGCGTCAACCGCCACCGCCCCGAGCGCCCCGCCGAGCGCTTCGTCCAGTGCATCCCCCAACATCGAGTCGGCGCAATTGAAGGTCAGCGGCACTGTTGGCGACCACACGGTGGAGCTGCGCGCCCTCTCGAAAGCGCTACCGCCCGCCTGGACCGACACGGTGCAGGGGGCAGCTGCAACTCAGCCCGCAGCGGGCCTCACCGACGCAGACGCTGCCGCGCGCAGCACGCTGCTGCTGCAGGCCCAAGGCGGCCTGATCGACCTCGCGGGCGAGCGCCTGGCCGGCTGGCGCGGCAGCGTGCAGCGGCTGGACGTGAAGGCCAGCAACGGCAACGCCACACCCTGGATCGCAGCCCGCGACATCGCCATCGACGCGCGGTGGTCTGGCGAGCCGGCGCGCATCACAGTGCAACCCGGGCAGGCCGCGCTGATGGGTGCGGCAGTGCGCTGGAGCCTGCTCTCCTGGCGCGCAGGCGGCGGCATCGCGCAGCCGGCACAAATCGATGCGCAGCTGGCGTTCGACCCGCTGCCCCTTGCACCGCTGCTGGCCCGCCTGCAGCCCGGCTTCGGCTGGGGCGGCGATCTGACCCTGGGTGGCCGCTTCGAGGTGCACAGCGAGGGCGGCCTCACCGCCAGCCTCGTGCTGGAACGCAGCCGCGGCGACCTGACGGTGACCGACGAAATCAGCACCCAGTCGCTGGGCCTGACCAACCTGCGAATGGCCCTGAACGCACAAGGCGGCGTGTGGACGTTTTCGCAGTACCTGAACGGCACGACGCTCGGTGTGCTGGCGGGCGCTGTGGTGGTGCGCACCTCACCCGACGCACTGTGGCCCCGGCCCGACGCGTCGGTCGAAGGTGCGGCCGAACTCGACGTGGCCAACCTCGGCGCCTGGGGCACCTGGGTGCCGACCGGCTGGCGCCTGGGCGGCCAGATGAAAACCAGCGCCGTGTTCGCCGGACGCTTCGGTGCACCCGAGGTCACCGGCAGCATCCAGGGCAGCGCCCTTAGCGTGCGCAATTTCCTTGAAGGCGTGAACATCAGCGAGGGCGATGTGTTGATCTCGCTACAAGGCAGCAGCGCACGCATCGATCGCTTCAGCGCCAAGGGCGGCACGGGCACCCTGAGCATCGGGGGCTCTGCGGTACTCGGCGAAGCACCGACCGCGCAATTGCAGCTGAAGGCGGATCGCTTCGTGCTGCTCGGCCGGGTCGATCGCCGCATCGTCACCAGCGGTGCGGCGCAGCTGGGTTTCAGCCGCGACGCACTGAGCGTCAACGGCGGCTTCACGGTCGATGAAGGGCTGATCGATTTCACGCGCAGCGATGCGCCCACGCTCTCCGACGATGTACGGGTGGTGCGTGCCCCGGCCAGCCGCGCGGCGCGCGGAGGGCCGGGCGATGCGGCTGCCGCCAACGCCGCGGACACAGCCACGCCCCTGTCCGCCTCGACGACCACGCGCAACGTGGCGCTCGATCTGAAGATCGCTTTGGGCAACAAGCTGCGGCTGCGCGGTCGCGGCATCGAAACCGGCTTGCGCGGCGAGCTGCGACTGACCGCACCGGGCGGGCGGCTGGCGATCAACGGCACCATCGCCGCCGCGGGCGGTACTTACGCGGCCTACGGCCAGAAGCTGACGATCGACCGCGGCCAGATCAACTTCAATGGCCCACCCGAAAACCCGCAGCTCAACATCGAGGCGACTCGCCCGAATGTCGATATCCGCGTCGGCGTGCAGGTCACCGGCACCGCGCAGAACCCGCGCATTCGGCTGTTCTCGGAGCCCGAGGTGTCGGAGGTCGACAAGCTGTCATGGCTGGCGCTGGGCCGCGCCAGTGACGGCCTGGGTGGCGCCGACACTGCGCTGCTGCAAACCGCCGCGGTGGCCTTGCTGGCCGGTGAAGGCGACAGCCTCACCGACCAGTTCACCAAGGCCCTCGGGCTCGATGAACTGACGCTCAAACAGAACCAGGGCGAGGTGCGCGAAACTGTGATCTCGCTCGGCAAGCAGCTGTCGCGGCGCTGGTATGTGGGCTATGAACGCGGCCTGAACGCCACGGCCGGGAGCTTCCAGCTGGTCTACCGCATCGCCCGCAGCTTCACGCTGCGCGCGCAGTCGGGTTTCGAGAATTCACTGGACGTGATCTGGACCTGGCGCTGGGGTTAGGTGCACGCACCTCGCGTGTGAAAATCGACGCGCACCCCGCCGTAGTTCAATGGACAGAACGGCCGCCTCCTAAGCGGCAGATACAGGTTCGATTCCTGTCGGTGGGACCAGAGACAGTGCCAAAAGGCACCTAGAAAGTCCGGAAGCCCCAGTGAAATCAACGCGGTGGGGCTTTTTTCATTCCCGGCTGTTCCTGGGGGTATTTTTGAAATCCTGGGGGTATTGGGGGTAGTCTTGGGGGTATCGCACGGCCCGCTTGTTGGAGTACCCCCAGATGCCGCTCTCAGACACCGAGATTCGCAAGGCCAAGCCAACCGCCTCCCGACAACGGCTGTTCGACGGTGGCGGCATGTACCTTGAGGTGACCCCGGCCGGCGGCAAGTTGTGGCGGCTGAAATACCGATTCGACGGCAAAGAGAAGCTGTTGAGTCTGGGCACCTATCCCGAGATCAGCCTCAAGGAAGCCCGCAAACGGCGCGAGGAAGGCCGTCAACTGCTCGCCGAAGGCACTGACCCAAGCGCGCAACGCAAGGCCGTCAGACACGCCCGCAAGGTGGCGACCTTGAACACCGTAGAGGCGACGGCACGCGCATGGCTGGACCACCGAGAAACCGCATGGGTCGAACGCACCCGCACCATCGTGCTGTCCTCACTCGAAAACGACGTGTTCCCGGTCCTCGGCGACAGACCGATCACCGAAATTCAACCAGCAGATATTCGGCAACTTGTTCAAGCGATAGAAGCGCGAGGCGCCGGTGAAACAGCGGGCCGCGTGTTCCAACGCCTGCGAGCGATCTTCCGCTTCGCCATCGCCCACGATGTAATCGGCACCGATCCTACCTACCCGCTGAAGCCAGCCGAAATCTTCAAGCCCCGCAAGGTTCAGCACCGGGCCGCCCTGTCCGAACGCGACGTGCCGATCTTCCTGCAACGGCTCGCAGCGTATGAAGGCGACCCGACGACATCGGCGGCGCTGACGCTGTTGATGCTGACCGCTCTGCGGCCCGGCGAACTGCGCGGCGCACGGTGGGATGAGATCGACATCGATCGCGCGCTGTGGCGCGTTCCAGCGGCCCGCATGAAGATGAAAACCGAACACACAGTGCCACTCTCGAAGCAGGCCATCGCGGTGATCGAGTCGATGCGGCCGATCAGCGGGCGCGGCGCCCTGGTGCTGCCCTCCCCGATCTATCCCGGCAAGCCTTTAAGCGATGGCACGCTGAACAGCGCACTCGCACGCATGGGCTACAAAGGCATCGCCACGGCACACGGCTTTCGCACGCTGTTTTCGACCTGCGCGAATGAAGCGGGCTGGAACAGCGACCACATTGAAAAGCAACTGGCCCACGAAGATCGCGATGACGTGCGCGGCAGCTACAACCGGGCGCAATGGATCGAGGAACGCACGAAGCTGATGCAGTGGTGGGCCGACCGCATCGACCAACTGCGCAAAGGCGCGGACGTGATCCCGTTCAAGGCGGCGTGATCGCGATGTAGATCGATTTCGCCACGCCTAGCCCGAGGCTGATCCCCGAGGGCGAAAACCGGGTTCCCTTGCCCGGCTGGCGTGGCTCCCTCGCAAGGAACGCACCGAAGGGAGCGCTCATGAACGACAACAGCAGGGCCTTGGATATTGCAGCGAGCGAAATGGCTGTTTATGAGACCTCTTTTCGCAGGGACAAGCTGACATCGGTATTGAGCCTTTGGGCGCTGGCTTCGAAGGTTCTTGGCGTCAACCTGAAACAGGGCGCCGACTTTGTAGAGAAACAGATTGCTGGCCGACAAGTCACTGTCTACAGAGGGCTGAGCTCGGAGGACACTGGACTGTGGGAACCACACAGGAAGGCCGGGGAAGCCTTTATGGATATGTGGAACAGCGCAGAAGATCATCAATGGTCTATGGCGGAGATCGAAGCGCAGGGCTGGGGGGAATACCTTCGCATCGCGCCTTCCGACGCCTCCAACATCTTGGCAGAGGCAAACCGAATCGCTGATGCCGTACCGGATGGCACAGCTATTGGGTCAGTCCAACTGAACAGCACCATCGACGCCAATGCTGCGCGCTGGCCGTGGGGAAGGCACACCACGCAATTGCTCGACCATCTGGCCGCCGCAGCGGAGCGTTTTTGGGTCAATTACGACCCTAGCGATGCAACCACTGCACCGACGAACTCGCAGGTCATAACCTGGCTTAAATCACAAGGCGTCGCAGAGCGAACTGCGGAGGTAATGGCAACAATTCTTCGGATTGATGGCTTGCCCACCGGACCAAGAAAATAATTGTCTGCGCCCAACTTGATTCAGCATTCATGCGGGTTAGCAGCTCGTCAATCCATCAACCGCGCAGCATGTGCGGAGTGAACTGCGCCTATTTTTCCCACTGCGAGATCCAAATCATTGGCGCCATGAAGTCCGGGGGGTTCCCGGACGTTGCAGAAAGCAACCATGGCAGCGAACACGATCCAACAAGCGCAATCCGACAAGGCCCTGGCCCGACGGCGACAGGTTGAAAGCCTCGTCCAACTCTCACGATCCAGCATCTATGCCGCAGTGAAGGCGGGCACGTTCCCGGCGCCCTATCGCATCGGTGCGCGTGCTGTTGCGTGGCGCGTTTCCGAGATCGAGCAATGGCTCGAAGCGCGGCCGCTCGCCAGCACCACGGCCTGAACGGGGAGAACGCCATGAACGAAAAAAAGGCCACCCCGATGAACGAAGCGGCCCCAAACAAAACGCACGCGAAGTTTAAGACCAACAACAGCAACGACGCGGCCGCGCAGCGAAAACGCGCACTAGAACTTCTACGCAGCGGCCCAAAAAGCACACTGCAACTGCGGCGCGATGCCGACATCCTGGCCCCTGCGGCTCGGGTGCTGGAACTGAAGGGCAGAGGCTTCGAGATCCTGACGCATTGGGTGCATCAGCCGACCGACTGCGGCAAGCTGCACCGCGTGGCGCTGTACGTGCTGATGCGCGAGTCAGGTGGGCACGCATGACCGCCCCGACCTGGTTGGAACGGCTGCAGTGGCTCGCAGCACGCTTTCCCGAGCACGGCATGGGCCCTGACCTGGCGGCGCTGTCTGCGGCCGACCTGTGGGGCCTGTATCGCTTCCTGACCCGCATCGCCAATGGGGGCTGACGATGGGCAACAAGAGATTTAAAGGCAACCGCGACAAGCGCGACGGCCGGCAGTTCGTACCGCTGCCACATGTCGTGCTCGAAAGCCCCGGCTACCGGCTTGCTACCTTCCCGGCGCGTGCGCTGCTGATCGACGTCGCGATGCAGTACACCGGCTTCAACAACGGCAAGCTGGTGGCCTGCGCGAAGTACCTCAAGGCCAAAGGCTGGAACAGCAATGCCACCATCGTGCGAGCGCGGCGCGACCTGATCGACTGCGGGTTGTTGATCGAAACCCGCAAGGGTGCGCGGCCGAACAAGGCGGCATGGTTCGCGCTGTCGTGGCTCGACCTCGACCAAGGACAGGGGCTCGACATCGATCCGAAGTTCTACCGTCGCGGCGAGTACATGACCCCAGACAAGGCAGCGCAGCAAAACGCATCGATTGCACCCGCTGGCGGTGCAGTGGTGCTGCCGATAGCACCCGCTCGCGGTGCAAGGGCATCAACGGTTGCACCATCTGGCGGTGCTGTCCGACCCGCTATGTCACCCTCGCCTGCACCATCTGGCGGTGCGTATCTAGAAACACCATCTGGCATGGGCATGGCGGGGGCTCGGGAGCATTGCGGTGCCAACGGCATCGACGATGTCCGCGAACGGATCGGCGGCTGATCGACATGAGGCAGCGCCGGTTCGCGCAGTGGGAAAGGTGTCGGTTTGACTGATGGTTTCGTGATCTGTGGCGCGGGCCCGTGGTTGTTGATGACGACGACGGGAGGGAGGGGCGTTCAAAGCCTGCGGGCGATGAAATGTAGCAACCACCCTGTATCTCGTTCGCAGAAAAAATCGTCCATTTGAGGGGAATCAAATGCCACGCGGAGGAATGAGATTCGGTGCCGGCCGGCCAGCAATGCACGTCAAGGCGGAGCACTGCCGAAGCATCGACGTTCGACGCTGGCACCGTGAAGGCATCTTCGCGGGCCGGCGGATGGGTTCATGGCAATGGACCGACGCACAGACCAGCGAGCGCCTGGCAACGATCGGCTACCGATCGGACGGCGACAGCGTAGCCCTCGATTACTCGATCGACGGCAAAGACTGCTCGCAACGGGTGCGGCTGAGTCACAGCGCCTGCCATTACGGCGGCGTGCGGCCCTGGTTCATCTGCCCGATCCGTGGCGAGCGCGTCGCGGTGCTGTACCTGCGCGCCGGCCGCTTCGCCTGTCGGCATTGCCAGCGGCTGGCCTATTCCAGTCAATCCGACGATGCGATCCAAAGAGGTTGGCGGCGGCAGCAAAAGATCGAGGCGAAGCTCGGGGACAACTGGAAGCGGCCGAAGGGCATGCACTCCACCACCCATGAGCGGCTGCTGTCGATCATCTGGGACTGCGAGGAAAAGCGCGAAGCTGCGCTGTCGCGATTTCTGGCGGGGATGATGGATCGATACCCCTCGCTGCGCGACGACCCGATGCTGCGCAGGCTGTCCTAGCGCGATTCGCTCGAAGTCCTAGTGCCTATCGGTCCGGGCGAACGACGGGTTCGCCACAGATCGCACCCAGGCTGCCGGCCAAAAGCGAGTCCTCGCCACCAACAGCCTTCCTGCCTCTCGCCTTGCCCTTCCCGAACACTGCGTTCACCGGCGGCCGCGAGCTCACCATAACGACGCAAGCAATCCAGCCACAAGCAGGCGAAGCGCCCAGACCGGCAGCCGGATAGATCCAAACATAAAGCCGAGCTCACAGCCCGGCTTTTGATTGGACATCGGTTGAAGCGCAGCCTAAGAGGACTTACGCCGGCGGGTGTTTAGTCCCACAAGCCCCAATCCAATCGCCATGAGCGCATAGGTGCTGGGCTCTGGAATAGGCGGCGTCGAGGCTAGAGAGACGGAGACGTTGTCCAATTCCCAATTGATGCCAGCGGCGGCTCCGGCATTGCTGGTGTCTATGAAACGCAGCGTGCTCGTGTTGCCGGTGGCGAAGAAACTGAAAGTCGCCTGAACCCACTCAGCCTTCGCAGGAATGTCTACACCGAGACCGAACAAGACATTTGAACCGTTTGCGGCCTCGACACGGTACGACTGGGCCCCGGCCCCAACCTGCTGGGCGGTGGTGTAGTAGGAAACACTGTATTGACCGCCGAAGACCGTGTCGAAGGTCTGACTGAGGGTGGCCCCCGAGGTGACGTTGCCCCCGAAGCCGACAGAGTAAAGTGTGCTGGTCAAGTTTTTTCGGACACAGCGATAGGTTGATTGATTGCCGATTGGTGCTCGAAGGCATTGGGTGGCAAGTTACCCAGTTTGGAGTGCAGCCGCACGCTGTTGTAGAAGCCCACGATGTAGTCGGCGATGT
>JANPNF010000143.1:0-7301 GCA_031427315.1 Burkholderiales bacterium
GCCAGCCGCACTGTTCGAAGCGATTGCCGATCATCGTCAGCTCAGTGACGCTCAAGGCAGGCGGTACGTACCCGACCAACGCGCTGCGGTGGCACGCGACGAAGCGGTTACCTGCAATCGTCGTCTGGTGGACGCCTTCGATATGAAAGGGCCGGTCCGCGCCGGCAAGGACCGTGTTGTGGGAGATTTCCAGCCTGCGTGGGCGCGACGCCTTGTCGACCTCGCCGCGCTGCAGCAGGCAGAACGCGGCACGGCGGGCGCCATGGATTTCATTGTGGCTGACCAGGATGCCCTCCGATGGCGTGGCCATTCGTGCCAGTACGACCAGGCTGACGACACCTACATTCCCGCCGATGTCGGCAAAACGGTTGTTGGTGATCCGTACATTGCGCAAAACATGAAACGGATTCGCGTCCGGCTCGAGATCGATCGCGCCCGGCATGTCCGGCCTCGCCACACGTTCGAATCGACAACCATCGATCACCAAGCCATCGCAGTCGATCACGCTGATGGCGTTGCGATTCTGACGATTGACCCCGTCGAAGGAGCACTCCAGTATCTTGACGTCGCGGTTGTGCCGTTCCGTGGCGCCTTGGTTCGAACTGCCCAGATATATCGCGTCGCCGCGAAATGCCGCGAAGCCGACACCTTCGACCAGGCAACGCGTGACGCCGTTGAGATTGAGAAGGTGTTGATGCTCCGAAAAACCATCGACATCGCATCGCCCGCGAAGGTGCAGGCTCCTGATGCTGATGTCGAGAAGGTTGTCATTGATCGTCGGTGAGCCACTGTCGCACCACAGGCCGTACCGGCTACCGTGGCGTTGCACAAGCTCGCTACGGCGGCCCACACCGCGCAGGCTGAGCCCTGATCGCAAGGCCACATCGCCGATGACGAAGCGGCCTGCGGGAACGAAGACGCTGTTCGACGTCGCGATCGCTCGCCGAAAAGCCGCGCTGCTGTCGGACTCCCCGGTCGGATCGGCGCCGGTTGCGACGACGTTGAGTGCGTCGGCGGTGCCGGCAGACTCGATGTCGCGAGCCACTGCCGATGGCCAAAGCTGCCAAAGCGGGCACGCCATGCCGATGCGCAACAGCGTTCGCCGTCGCGTTGAGGCTGCACGATCGGCGAAGTGCATCCAGGCCATCGTCAACACCGTGACTCAGCAAGTGGTCCGCGCCGCGCCAACCATGCCAACATCGCGCTGTCGAGCCCGACACGCAGCACCCAGGCGATCGCTGCGCCGGTGACGCCGAACTGCTTCAGCAGCACAACCAGTGCGGCCAAGTACAGCGGCAGTTCCAGAAGATGCAGCAGCGCTGTGGCGCGAAACCGCCCCTGCGCATGCAGCCACGCAAAATACATGCTGCCGATCGCATTGATCCACACCCCCAGGCACAGCCAGCGCCCGACCGTCGCTGCCTCGGCCGGCAAGGCGCTGCCGAGCCAGGCGTTCAGCAGCGCTGGCAGCCACCAGGCCACGAGCGCCGTGACGGCGGCCATCGCTCCGGCGACGATCAGCAGCCAGCGATTGAATTGCGCCCGTGCTGATGCCGCGTCGCTTTGCAACTGCTGCGTGATGCTCGGGAAGGCCACCGTTGACACCGCGGTGACGACGATCAGCAACTGCGTGATGAGGTCGAACGGCACCGCATACGTGCTCACTGCGGCGGCCGACAGCACGGCGCCAATGACGAAGCGGTCGGCCTGTACCAGCACCGGACTGACCACTGCGCTGACGCTGAACCAGCCGCCAGCGTGCAGCAGCTCGCGCCGCTCGTGCGGCGACAGCGGTGTTGCCGCGCCAACGCCCGGCAGCGCCTGCCGAGCGAGCAGCCGATACGCCACGCACGCTGCCACGCGTGCCAGCAACAAGGCCAGCACCAGCAGCGCCAGGTCGGACGAGTACTGCGCCACCGCCAATGGCGCCGCGAAGTTGGCCACGCCGAGCGCCATGCGCACCAGGCTGATGCCGCGGAACTGCTGGCAGGCCTCGCTGACGCCGCGGTAGGTGGCGATCAGCGTCTGCAGCGGGATGGCCAGCGCCAGCAGCAGGGTGGCTTGCAGCACCTCGGGTTCGAGCACCGGGTCGTACCGAATACCCCGGTGCGCGCCGGCTGCGGCCGCCAGCACCAGCAGCAGCGCGCCGGCCAGCCCCGCCAGCGCCGCAATGCGCACCGCCGCGGCCAGCGTACTTGCGATACGGTGCCCCTCGGCGCGCCCCAGTTGTGCGGCCACCAGCCGCGTTGCGGCGCGGCCGATGCCCAGGTCGAACAGGCCCGAGACGGCCGTCAGCGCCCAGGCCAGCGCCAGCAGGCCGAAACGCTCGGTGCCAAGTCGTTGCAGCAGCGGCGGCACGCACAGCAGCGCCACGGCCAGCGGCGCAGCGAGCCCGGCCACGTTCCATGCGATGTGGGTCAGCCTCATCCGGCCGTATCGCCACGTCCCTGCATCGCATTGCAGGCCGCGATGTCGGCCGAGAGCAGCGCGTGGCGGCAACCCAGGCGTGTCTGGCGGTTCATCGCCGGCCCAGGGCGGCGCGCAGGCGCTCCACTTGGCGCGCGCCGCCGGGCTGGCGCGCCGACTGGCGCCAATGGTGGCTGCCCAGCACATAGGCCAGCAGCGCAATGAAGCCGGCGAGCGTTCCGGCCAACGCCAGCAACCCACGCTTGGGCCAGGACTTCTTCTCCGGCGGCTGCGCTTTGTCGACCACTTGCAGCGAGCCCTCGCGACTCTCGTCCACACGCGCCAACTCATACTGACGCGCGAACTGCTCGAACAGCACCTCCTGGTACTTGAACTCGCGGTACTTGCTGACGTAGTCGGCCGACGATCCCTGGTTCGCCGTCGTCTCGATGCGTGCCAACTGGCCGCGCAGCACGCCCAGCGCTGCCGTGGACTGTTGCACTTCGGGTGAGCTGTCGGTGAGATTGCTGCGCAGCGTCTGGAGCCGGGCTTCGGTGCTTGTGATCTCCGCCTTGAGCCTTGCGTAGACTTCGGCGGCGGCTTTCGGTTCGGCTTTCAACGAGTCCTGGTTGAAGCCGCTGCCCTGCAGAATCTGCTGAGCCTTGGTGAGACCGTCGCGCGCGCGCTGGAGGTGGCCCTCGAAGAGCATGCGTCTTTGTTGTGCCTCGGTCAGGGCGAGTCGATTGGTCAGGCTGCGCAACTCCTCGACATAGCCGTTGGCCAGCGCGGCGGCGCGCGGCGGGCTTTCGTCATCGACCTCGACCACGATCAGGCCATCCTTCTTGCCGGCGACGACGCGCGTGTTCTTCGCCAGTTTCTTGCGGGCGTCTTGACGCAACTCTTCGTCATAGACCTTGAGCAGCTCGAAGGTCTCGATCAGACGATCGGCCACCGTCGTGCTCTGCACCAGTGCGACGTACTGATCGACGGGCGTGCGCTGGGCCGCACCGCCTATCAAGCTCGACAGGCCACCCAGCGACGCCAGCGCCGATGTGGCCGCATTTTGCTGCTGTTGCGGTGGCAGGAACGAGGTGCGCGCGGTATAGGTCGGCGTGACCAGGTAGGTGGCACCCAATACGGCGACCCCGATCGCGAGTGGCCCGGCCAACAGCAGGCGCCAGCGATCGGCCAGCACGATCAGTGTGGCCATGGCCTCGGATTCAGCCGGATCCTCGCCGACAGTGTCGATAGAGCCGTTTTCTGCCATGTCACTAGTTGATCGTCTTGATGGCGATCAGGCCGAGCCCGAACTGGTAGATGATCTGCGCCCAGTCCTTCAGGTTCTGGGCCCGGGTCACCCTGTTGATGTCTTCGGGCACCACGATGGTGTCGCCGGGCAGCACCGGCAGGCCGGCGAACTTGTCACCGCCAGCGCCGAGCCAGTTGCGGTTTTGCAATGCGCTCTCGACGTTGCCGTTGGCGCGCAGCACGAACACACCATCGGCATCGGCGCCGCGCTTCGGGCTGCCGGCCAGGCGCAGGTAGTCGTCGACGGTGCGGTTGTTCAGATAGAGGTAGTTGCCGGCATTGGGCACGCTGCCGAACACGCCCACGCTGCTCGGGCTGGCAGGAATGTTCAGGCGGTCGCCATCTTCGAGGGCCAGTTCGGGCAGGGCTTTGGCGTCCAGCGGCAGTTGCAGCACGACACGCCCATTGGGCTTGATGCCGCGCATGCGCTCCAGCACCAACTCGTTGGACACGTCCTGGGCCGCCGTGCTGTCGAGCGGCTTGCCGGCCATGAGGGTGGCGCGACGCGAAACTTCGATCTCGAGGTCTCGCAGCATGCGCTCATAGTTCTGCTGCTGCGCCTGGCGCACCGATTCGCGGCTGAACTCGGTGCCGAACAGGAAGGCCTTGCTGGTCAACCCGCCGGCGCTGCGTACCAGGTCAGTCAAGGTGCTGTTGGGCGGCAGGATGTACTCGCCTGGCCGTTGCACCTCACCCGATACCTGCACGCGCTTGTGCTGGCGGTCCTGGGGCAGGGCGGATGCAGCGGCACTGAAGGCGCGAACGATGTCGCCAGACACCAGTGCGAGGGCGCCGTCGGCGGGCAGGGCCAGTTCACGCACGCGCTTGTCGGAGCGGTCGTCGAGCCGTTCCATCGCCAGGCGCGAGGACTCGGCCACGGCATTCAGGCCGCCCGCGATGTGCAGCAGGTCGGCCACGGTTTCGCCGGGCTTGACCTCGTAGACCGCCGGGTTGTTGACACTGCCGACGAGCGCTACCTGGGGCCCGACCGGCCCGACATGGATCACGTCACCGGCGCGCACCAGTTCGTCGCCCTGCTGCCGGCCCAGCGCCAGCAGGTCATACAAGTCCAGGCGCGCGACGAGCTTGCCGCCACGCCGAAGCTCGATGTTGCGAAAACTCCCCGACGCCAAGGGCCCGCCGGCCTTGTTGAACAGCACCAAGGACACCGTCGACAGGTTGTTGACGCTGTAGGCTCCGGGCGCGACGGCGAAGCCGGTGACGAAGACGCGCACGCCGCGCAACTGTCCGAGCGTCACCGAGAGCTCGAAGTTGCGAAACGTGCGTGACATCTGGCGCTGGATCAACGCGCCGACGTCGGCGTTGCGCGAGCCGGCGACCATGATCGAGCCGACGCGGGGCACATGGATCAGCCCGCTGCGGTCGACCACCAGCCTCAGGTCGGCCTCGACCGAGCCCCAGACGGTGAGCACCACCTCGTCGCCCGGTGCCAGCACGTAATCCGGCGGCACGGCCGCGGGCACCTCGACCTCGACCTCGTCGCGACGGGTGGGCTCGATCACCAGGTCGGCGCCGAAGCGTCGGATCGTGCGGTCGTTGGTGCGGATCTGGACGTAGCGCTCGAACTCGCCCGGCCGGTAGGCGCGCGGCAATTGCAGCGGCTGTTCAGCGGCACCGGGCGCAAAGTCGCGAAGCTGTCGCTGCTCACGGCTGGACACGGCGTCCGGCTCCTCGCGTTCGAGCGGCACAGCCGTCGTGCGACGCTCGCGGCTCTTTGCAGCCTGCGGTTGTCGCAGACGGATCGGACCGGATGCGCTCGCGGGCTCGGCGACGGTCGGGTTGCTCTGTGACTGCGCCACGGCGAGGTCCGGTCCGGCAAGACACAGCACCACGCTTGCCAGCCCATACACGGCGAAACGACGAACAATCGGATGGGTCTGCATCAATCAGTTGAGGAGTGCAAGCGGGTCGGGCCGGCGTGCCCGCGATGTAGGGCCGATGTGCCCGACGCGAAGAGCCGGAATTGTAGGGGCGTCGCGCGGCGCCCGGCCGGCCGCCTCGACAGCAGCCTCTACACTTTGGTGCATGGTGGTCTTGTTGGTTGCGTTTGCGGCGGCGGCGGTGCTGGGTCTGTGGATCGTGCGGTCCGGGCGCACGGGTGCGTCGTTCGCGCACGACCACGACCTCGATGGCCCGCAGAAATTTCACTCGCGGCCGGTACCGCGCATCGGCGGGCTGGCGATCGTGGGTGGCGTGGCAGCCGGCTGCATCGCCTTGTCCGTCACGCTGCCGGGCTCGGCCGCATTTTCGATGTTGTTGTTGCTCTGCGCCGCGCCGGCCTTCCTGGCCGGGTTGGCCGAGGACCTCACCAAGCGCGTCAGCCCCGCGCTGCGGCTGGCCTTCACGGGCCTGGCGGCGGCGTTCGCGTTCTGGCTGGTCGATGCCGCGATCACGCGCACCGCGATTCCGGGCCTCGACACGCTGGTGGCGTACCGCGTCGGCTCGCTGCTGGTCACGGTGTTCGTGGTCGCCGGGGTGGCCAACGCCGTCAACATCATCGACGGCTTCAATGGCCTGGCGTCGATGTGCACGGTGATGATGCTGGTCAGCATGGCCTACGTGGCGTTCCAGGTCGGCGACCCGCTGCTCGGCTGGCTGGCGCTGGCCGGGGTCGGCGCGGTACTCGGCTTCTTCGTCTTCAATTTTCCGGCCGGGCTGGTCTTTCTGGGCGATGGCGGCGCCTACTTTCTCGGCTTCTACGTGGCCGAACTGGCGATCCTGCTGCTGCACCGCAACCCCGGCGTGTCGCCGATGTTCCCGCTGCTGCTGTGCATCTACCCGGTGTTCGAGACCCTGTTTTCGATCTACCGGCGCAAGTGGCTGCGCGGCCGGCCGGTGGGCATGCCCGATGGCGCGCACCTGCACAGCCTGATCTACCGCCGCGTCATGCGTTGGGCGGCGGGCGAGCGCACCGCGCGCGAGCTGACGCGGCGCAATTCGATGACCTCGCCGTACCTCTGGATGCTGTGCTCGACGTCGGTGGTGCCGGCCGTGCTCTGGTATGACAGCACCGCGGTGCAGGCCGGTTTCATCGTGCTCTTCGGCGTGATCTATGTGGTGCTGTACTGGCGCATTGTTCGCTTCAAGGCACCGCGCTGGCTGGTGTTCAGGCACTCGAAATAGCGCTAAGGGATAATCCGGGGGTGATCACCGACACCCTCAACGCCTCGCCCGACGCCGCCGCAACCCCCGCGCCCGCTCGCTTCGACACCCTGCCCCTGGACCCCAAGCTGCTGCGCGCGGTGGCCGACTCGGGCTACACCGCGATGACGCCGATCCAGGCCAAGGCAATCCCGATCGTGCTCGATGGCCGCGACGTGATGGGCGCAGCGCAAACCGGCACCGGCAAGACGGCGGCCTTCACGATCCCGCTGCTGCAGAAGATGCTCAAGCACGAGAACGCCAGCATGTCGCCGGCCCGCCACCCGGTGCGCGCCCTGGTGATCACGCCGACGCGTGAGCTGGCTGACCAAGTCGCCAACAGCGTCAAGACCTACGCCAAACACACCAACCTGCGCTCGACCGTGGTGTTCGGCGGCATCGACATGAAGCCGCAGACCCTGGTG
>JANPNF010000144.1:0-8547 GCA_031427315.1 Burkholderiales bacterium
GATACGAACATGTCCGCAGTGGCTACAGAAGGCAAGATCGTCCAGTGCATCGGCGCGGTGGTCGACGTGGAATTCCCGCTCAACGCCATGCCGAAGATCTATGACGCGCTCAAACTCGACAGCCTGGGCCTGACCCTCGAAGTCCAGCAGCAGCTGGGCGACGGCGTGGTGCGCACCATTGCACTCGGCTCGTCCGACGGCTTGCGTCGTGGCCTGTCGGTGGTCAACACCCAGAACCCGATCACTGTGCCGGTCGGTCGCGCCACGCTCGGCCGCATCATGGACGTGCTCGGCCGCCCGATTGACGAGCGTGGCCCGGTCGGTCAGGAGTTGACCGCCTCAATTCACCGCAAGCCGCCCGCGTATGACGAGCTGAGCCCGTCGCAGGATTTGCTCGAGACCGGCATCAAGGTGATCGACCTGGTGTGCCCGTTCGCCAAGGGCGGCAAGGTCGGTCTGTTCGGTGGCGCCGGTGTCGGCAAGACCGTGAACATGATGGAACTCATCAACAACATCGCCAAGGCGCACAGCGGCTTGAGCGTGTTCGCCGGTGTCGGCGAGCGCACCCGCGAGGGCAACGACTTTTATCACGAGATGGCCGATTCAGGCGTCGTGAACCTGGAGAACCTGCCCGAGTCGAAAGTGGCGATGGTGTACGGCCAGATGAACGAGCCGCCGGGCAACCGCCTGCGCGTGGCCCTCACCGGCCTGACGATTGCCGAGTCGTTTCGCGACGAAGGCAAAGACGTGCTGTTCTTCGTCGACAACATCTACCGCTACACGCTGGCCGGCACCGAAGTGTCGGCGCTTCTGGGTCGCATGCCGTCGGCCGTGGGCTACCAGCCGACGCTGGCCGAGGAAATGGGTCGCCTGCAAGAACGCATCACCTCGACCAAGGTCGGCTCGATCACGTCGATTCAAGCGGTTTACGTCCCTGCGGACGACTTGACCGACCCGTCGCCTGCGACCACCTTCGCCCACCTGGATTCCACCGTGGTGCTGTCGCGCGACATCGCGTCGCTCGGTATCTACCCCGCGGTGGACCCGCTTGACTCAACCTCGCGTCAGCTTGACCCCAACGTCGTCGGCGAAGACCACTACAACACCGCCCGTGCGGTTCAGGGCACGCTGCAGCGCTACAAGGAACTGCGGGACATCATCGCCATTCTGGGCATGGATGAATTGGCACCCGAAGACAAGCTGGCCGTGGCCCGCGCCCGCAAGATCCAGCGCTTCCTGAGCCAGCCCTTCCACGTGGCCGAAGTCTTTACCGGCAGCCCCGGCAAGTACGTGACGCTGAAGGAAACCATTCGCGGCTTCAAGATGATCGTCTCCGGCGAGTGCGACAGCCTGCCGGAACAGGCCTTCTACATGGTCGGCACGATTGACGAGGCTTTCGAGAAAGCCAAGAAGATCCAATAAGGATTGACGATCATGGCCACACTCCGAGTCGACGTCGTATCCGCCGAAGAGATGATCTTCTCCGGCGAGGCCAAGTTCGTGGCCTTGCCGGGCGAAGAAGGCGAGCTGGGCATCTATCCCCGGCACACGCCGTTGATCACCCGCATCAAGCCGGGGGCAGTGCGCATTGTTTGTGCTGACAACGACGCGGAAGAATTCGTGTTCGTCGCGGGCGGCATTTTGGAAGTGCAGCCGGGCACGGTCACCGTGCTGGCCGACACTGCCATCCGCGGCAAGGACCTCGACGAAGCCAAGGCCACCGAAGCCAAGCAGCGCGCAGAAGAAGCGATGAAAAACGCCAGGAGCGACATCGACTTCGCGAAAGCGCAAGGCGAATTCGCGGCGATGGCCGCGCAGATCGCGGCGCTGCGCAAGTTCCGCAAGAAGTGACGTAGACGCTTTGGTTTGCCCAGCGGCCCGTCCCTGTGACGGGTTTGCTTTTTTGAGCAGGCACTGCCCGCAGCGCGGGTCTCAGCCGTCGGCACCTCGCCATGCAGTGTGTGTCCCCTTGAATGCGGGGTTGTCGCACCCGCACAGTGCGTATGAAGGATGGTGTTGACGCCTTACGCCCACCTTTCTAGGAGACATCATGACCATCCGGTTTCCCGCCCTCGTCGCAGCAGCGATGCTTTTTTCAGGCAGCGGTCACGCCACTGCCTTGACTACTTTTGAAGAACTTCCGGCGGGCCTCGTGGCAATGAGCAACAGCCTGGGTGCCGCGGCGCCAGCGGCCAGCCACCTGACGAATCAGTACCTGGTGTCAGATGGTGTCTCCTTCACCTCGCTGGCAGGCTACGCCGCGGTCGTCGATCACGGCGCCGGTAATCCCTCGGCCAGCGTGCCGAACATCATCGGGGGCACAGCCAGCGGCGGCGCGCTGGACTACAACGCACCAATCACGATTTCCTTCTTTTTCCCGAGCAGCATCTCGACCCGTGCCGTCACCAGCTTTTTCAAGATTCAGGGTGACTACTTTCCGCTCGGTAGCGGCGGTGTGAGTGCGCAAGCCTTTGATGTCAGCGGCCATTTGTTGGGCTCGACCAGCGACACCGACAACAAGGCGTTTGGGCTGGCCGGTCCGGTGCTGACGTTCAGCCTGGCCGGCATCCATTCGGTCGTGATCAGCGGCAACAACGGCACGGTCGGCTTCGACAACCTGGAGTTCGGCCCGCTCACTTCAGCGGTTCCCGAGCCCAGCACTTACGCGTTGATGTTGTCGGGTTTGGGGTTGATGGCGTGGTCTGCGCGCCGTCGACGCGGTTGAGCCAGCCGCTCAGCGAATGTCGGGTCGGTCCGGCAACTCGTTCGGGTTGCCCTGAGCCGCATCGGTCGGGAACTGCTGTGCCAGCAGCGCACCGACCCGGTCGACGGCATCGAGCAGGCCACGTGCGTAGTCGCCGACCTTGAAGGCGACACCCATGGCGTCTGAAATCTGCTGCCAGGTCGCGGCAGGCACCCGCTGAGTGATGCCGCGATCGGCCACGATCTCGATGCGGTGTTCTGCCAGCAGCAGGTAGATCAGCACGCCGTTGTTGTGCTCGGTGTCCCAGACGCGCAGCTTGCCGAACATCGCAATGGCGCGTTCGCGTGCACTGGCGCCGCGCCACAGATAACTCAGCGGCAACCCCGCTTCGACGCACACTCGCAATTCGCCGGTGTGCGTGCGTTCGCTGGCGGCCACACGCTCTTCGATGCGATGCAGCGCGTCGGCGCCCAGCGTGCGCCGGGCATCGGTGTCGTCGAGCCAGCGGTGTTTCAGGAGGCGGATCAGTGTGTTCATGATCACCATCCTCCGGAGGCGCCGCCGCCGCCGAAGTCTCCACCGCCCCCGGAGCTGAATCCGCCGCCACCTCCGCCCCAACTGCCACCGCCACCGCCGCCACCGCCACCGCCGCCGCCGCCGCCCCAGATGATCGGCGGCATGCCGCCCGATCCACCGCCACGCCGTGCGGAGCCCACACCGAAAACGCCGACCAGCACGACTGCAATCAGTCCTGCCACCCCCGCCAGCAGCGCGCTCGCGGTCAGCCACCAGCCGATGCCGCCTGCCATACCGCCGGTGGCCAGCGAGCCCAGCTTGCGGCCCATCATCCGCGTGAGCAGTGCCCCGGCGATCGGCACGGCGACGAACAGGAAGATGGCCAGCGACTCCAGCGACGGTCCGCGGCTCTGGCCGCGCTGCGACGCCTCCGGCTGGTTTGGCAAGGGCAGCGCCTCACCACGGATGCGCGCCGCCAGCTGATCGACCGCGGCGTTCAAGCCACCCGCGTAGTCACCGGCGCGAAAGGCGGGGGTGATCTGTGCGTCGATGATCCGCTTTGCTGCAAGGTCGGGCACCGCACCTTCCAACGCTTTGGCCACCTCGATGCGCACGCGGCGGTCTGCCTTGGCGACGACGATCAGCAGCCCGTCGCCAACGTCGCGCCGGCCAATCTTCCAGCTGTCGCCCACGCGCTGGCTGTAGGCGGCGATGTCTTCGGGCAGCGTGGAAGGCACCAGCAACACGGCGATCTGGCTGCCGGTCTGCTGCTCGATGGCCGCCAGCTTGGCGATCAGCGCTGCCCGTTGGGTTTCGTCGAGCGTGGCGGTCTGGTCGATCACCTGCGCCGTCAGTGGCGGGATCGGCAGCAACTCCTGAGCATGGGCTGCGGTACCAAAGACCAACCCAACGACCAACCCGAGCGCAAACAGCCACCCCAAGGCCCCGACGAGCCTGGGCAGAGCCCGCGTGCGGGCGCTCGCAGGACCCACTTACTTGGCCACGGGCTTGTCGAAATTCACTGCCGGCGGCTTCGAGATCTCGGCCTCGTTTTGCACCGTGAAGCTGGGCTTGACCGCGTAGCCGAAGACCATCGCGGTGAGGTTGTTCGGGAAGCTGCGCGTCAGCACGTTGTAGTCGGCCACCGTTTTGATGTAGCGGTTGCGCGCCACCGTTACCCGGTTTTCGGTGCCTTCGAGTTGCACCCGCAGGTCCTGGAAGCCTTGGTTCGCCTTCAAATTCGGATACTGCTCGGCGACCACCATCAGTCGGCTCAATGCGCCAGTCAGCTCACCCTGCGCGGCCTGAAATTTCTGAAACGCGGCCGGGTCGTTGATTAACTCGGGCGTGGCCTGAATGCTGGTGGCCTTCGAGCGCGCTTCGATCACTTTGGTCAGTGTTTCCTGCTCGAAGTTGGCTTCACCCTTGACGGTGGCGACGATGTTCGGAATCAGGTCGGCGCGCCGCTGGTACTGGTTGAGCACCTCGGCCCAGCTGGCCTTGACCTCTTCGTCGAGCTTCTGGAATTGGTTGTAGCCGCAACCGCTCAAGGCGAGCGTGGCGGACAGGGCCAAAACGGCCAGGGAAAGTCTGCGCAGCATGGAAGCTCCTCAGGTGGGAATGCCCTCATGCTACCGCCACTGGGGAGCAGCGTTCACGGTCCCAAGCGTGCTGAATTGCGGGCAAGGCTTGCGCATCACCGCTCGCGTCCCGATGAGTCCTCAGAAGGACAACCTGATCGAGCTGGATCGTCTGCCCGCGATGTTTGGCACGGTGCTGATCGAGTCGATCAAGCCGCACCATGTGAGGGCCTACCTCGACGAGTGCGTCCGTGCATGGCGAGATCGGCGTTGGAGAGAGGGTGTCAGCGGCGGCGGCCGGCGCGGCATCCCGGAGCGCGGCCACGGCATGGCGTGTGATGGGTTCATTGCCTGCCAGCAACTCGGCCACGCGCGCGGGCTGATCCGCATGCAGCTTGCTAAGTTCGTACAAGGTGCGCGGGGAAGAACAGCGCCCTGTCTTCATGGCTGCATCGAGCACCGGCGGCAACGCGAGCAGCGCTATGTGATGAGTGACCGTGGTCTGGTCGATTGCAAGCCGCTTGGCGATGGTGGCATTCGATTCGCCGGCATCGACCTGGCCCCGGTTGAAACGCGCCAGTTCCAGCGGCGACAGAGCGTGTCGCTTCAGGTTTTCGGCGACCTGGTCGTAGGCGTCATGTTTGCGCGCCGCGACGATGACTGGCACTTCGGTGAGTCCGGCCTGCCTGGCGGCCCGCCATCGCTTGCTCCCGAAGTGGATGCGGTACTGGCCGCTTTCATCGGCGGGGCTAACAACAATGGGCTGCAGGACGCCGCGTTGAGCGATGTCCTGTGCGAGTTCGTCTATGTCCTGCGGCGGGAACTCCGTGCGCGGATTGCGCGGGTCTTCATGAAGCCGGTCGATCGACACCATCAGCGGCTCGCCCGTCGGCATCGGCTTGGCGTCGAACAGACCTGGCTGATCGAGGGCGTACAAGTCGGGTAGTTGAAGAGAAGTTGTCTTTGTGAGCGCGCGCATGGTCGTGGCAATGTTGCGGTCCCGGAGGTGCACTCCACACTACGATTCCCGACCAAAAATCATCGTTGCTCGGGGCGCGTGAGCGCGCGACGTTGACCACTCTAGGGGCGGTTCCGGGTCGGTCGCCTGCTGGATTTGAGTTGAAATCTCGCCGTACGCGGCGCCCGCTTGCAGGAATGATCAACCGCCAGCAGTTGAATCATCAGATCAACTGCTCATGGTTTTTCATCCAATCCGTCTTGCGGCTGCATGAGAAAATCTCTACAGTTAACCTGTGACCTCAACAGTCCCTCCCGTTTTATTCAAGGCCTTGCTGGCCAGCCTGCCGCGAGGCGAGCCGCTGAGCACGGCGGCCTTGCAAGCGCGTGGCCTCAGCGCATTTCGCGCCTCGGCCCTGGCGCGCAGCGGCTGGCTGGTGCACCTGGCGCGTGGCGTCTACATGCTGCCAGGCGACACGCTCACCCGCGACGGCTGTCTTGCCTTCCTGTCGGCGCAGATGCCGAGCCTTCACGTCGGCAGCAAGACGGCCCTTGCGTGGCGCGGCGTGCGCCAGAACATCGCGTTTCGCGAACACCTCAGCCTGTGGGGCGACACACCCCGGCGCCTGCCCGCGTGGTTCACCCAGCGCTTCCCGTCGTGCTACCAGGCCACGCAGCTGTTCGATGACAGCTTGTTCAACGCGTTCGGATTGCAACCGCTGCCGGCGGGTGACCCACGGGTCCTGGTGTCGGTGCCCGAGCGGGCCATGCTGGAACTGCTCAGCGACGTCGGCAAGGTGCAGTCACTAACCGAGACACGCGAGCTGGTCGAGAGCCTGGCCGGTCTGCGCGAGAAGGTCCTCGACGAGCTGCTGCTACACACGACGCGCATCAAGGTCGTGCGCATGGCGGCCACGCTCGCGTCCAGCATGAAGCTGCCCTGGGCGGCGCTTGCCAGCCAACAGAGCGAACGCATCGGAGGCGGCACGCGATGGGTGGCCGTTGGCCGATCCGGCGAACGCCTGGACCTGAGGCGGCCATGAACCAGAACTACATCGACACCGTCCGGCTGCCGCTCGCAATCGCGCCCGCGGTCTTCGCCTCGGGCCGATTCGCGATGAAGGGCGGCACCGCGCTGAACCTGTTCGTGCAGGAGATGCCCCGCCTGTCGGTCGACATCGATCTCGTGTTCGTCGACCATCGGCCGGATCGGCAAGCTGCCTTGCAGGCCATCGCCGAAGAATTCGGTTGCGGTGCAGACCGCACTCGCGCGCAAGGGCTACCGCGCCCACTTGCCGGCCAACCCTGGGGGTCATGACGTCAAGCTCGTCGTCAGCAACGACGCGGCTCAGGTCAAGGTCGAGGTGAACTTCGTCTTTCGGGGCACCGCCCTGCCGGTCGAGACGCGCTCGCTGGTTGCCACCGCTCAGGATCTGTTCACGACGGAGCTCACTGTTCCCGTCCTCGCCACAGCAGAGCTTTATGGCAGCAAGCTGGTCGCGGCGATGGACCGACAGCATTCGCGCGACATCTTCGATGTAATGCACATGCTGCATCACTTCGGCTGGCAGCCCTCGTTCATCGACTGCTTCGTGGTCTACCTGGCCGGGTACAACCGCCCCGTCCACGAGGTGCTGTTCCCAAAGACCAAGCCTCTTGAACCTGCTTTCATAAGCGAGTTCGCGGGCATGACGCGCGACACCATCGAACTGGACACACTCGCACAGATGCAGGCGCGTCTGCTCAAAGAGCTTCCGCAGCAGTTGACCCAAGCCAACCGGGGCTTCCTGTTGTCGCTTGCGCAGGGTGATCCCGCCTGGGAGCTGATGCCGATGCCCCACCTGCGCGAGCTGCCGGCGATCAAGTGGAAGTTGATGAACCTGGCCAAACTGAAGAAGAGCAGTGCCAAGCGATTCGAGGCGCAGCACCAGCTGTTGGCGGATCGCTTTGACCAGGTCGGGGGCTGACCCAGGGACTGCTTTGACGAGGCCGTATGGGTAGCCAGCGACCCCCCTGCGGACTTTGATCAGGTTGTGGCGAGCGTCAGAGAGGCAGCGGTTGCGGTTGGTCAAGTCCGTTCAGGGACCGGACCGTGTGGGCAGCGCGAACGGCGCGTTTGGCGAATCGAGTGGCGAGCACTCGCGCATCCATGCGCGCCCCTCTGGCAAGCTTGCGAAGTCGGTACGGCGAACCCCCAACGACCCGCCGTCCCTCGCCGACTCAAGCTCGTCATCAAGGCCACCTTCGCCGCTACTTGGGCATTGATTAGCAGCAGATGGGGCAGCCGCCGACAAGTCCTGCCCGGTTTTCCTGACGTCATTACAAAGGAACTACACAAAAGAAAACGGCTTGCAGTGCGAAAACACATGCAAGCCGTTGATTTGCTTGGTGGCCTGGGGCGGAATCGAACCACCGACACGCGGATTTTCAATCCGCTGCTCTACCAACTGAGCTACCAGGCCGAGCCCTCGACTATATCAGCGCACCGTCGCCCATCAGAGACTGCCGCGCTTGCCGCGCGAGAGGTCGACACCGAGCTGCTTGAGCTTGCGGTAGAGGTGAGTGCGTTCGAGGCCGGTTTTTTCGGCGACGCGGGTCATGCTGCCGTTTTCCTGCGACAGGTGGAACTCGAAGTAACTTTTCTCAAATGCGTCGCGCGCTTCGCGCAGCGGGCGGTCAAGGTCAAAACTCTGTTCAGAGCGCGGGCCTTCGGGCAGGCTGTTGCTGCCTGCCAGGTGCAGCCCGGCGGGCTGACTGATCATGGCGTCGCCATTGCCATTGCCCAGAATG
>JANPNF010000145.1:0-2615 GCA_031427315.1 Burkholderiales bacterium
GTTTACTCGGCCGCCCAGCTTCGCCAATGCCTTGGTGCAATGCATCGCGGGGTGCAACACGATGGTGTTCAACCAGGCTGCGCGGGCGTTGTTTATTCAGGCCAGCGCAGAGGGCGTCGCCGTGGCGCCCGACTGGCTGATGTACCTGCTCGTCTCAGGCTGCGGTGGCCAAGTGCGTTACGACCCATGGCCCAGCGTGCGTTACCGGCAGCATGGGCTGAACCTGAGCGGATCGAACCTGACCCTGCGCGGGCGCTGGCAACGCGCCCGGCTGTTGATGGCTGGCGAGTTCCGCGGCTGGGTGGATGCCAACCTCGAGCGGCTGGCGCTGGTCAGACATCGCATGCCGCCGCACCACCTCGCCGTTTTGGATGAATTCATCCGGGCGCGCCAGCGGCGATTGCCTGGCCGCATGATCGGGTTCTGGCGCTCGGGCATTCACCGGCAGACTGCGCTCGGGAATCTCGGCCTTTTCGTCGCTGCGCTTTTCAACAAGCTGTAATGCGCTTCGCGCTCTATAGCCGCGCTCAATGCAAACCATTCTTTCTATTCATAAACAGCATCGAATGGCGCACCTATGATGCCGGTTGCCGTTTTATGGCTCAACCTCACAGGAGACTTCGCATGTCATTGATCAACACCCAAATCACACCGTTTTCGGCCACCGCTTACCAAAACGGCAAGTTCATCGAAGTCACCGAGCAGAGCCTGAAGGGCAAGTGGTCGGTGTTTATCTTCATGCCGGCGGCGTTCACATTCAACTGCCCGACCGAGGTGGAAGACGCGGCCGACAACTACGCCGAATTTCAGAAGCTGGGTGCCGAGGTCTATATCGTCACCACTGACACGCACTTCTCGCACAAGGTGTGGCACGAGACCTCGCCGGCTGTTGGCAAGGCCAAGTTTCCGCTGCTCGGCGACCCGACCCACACGCTGACCCGCGCCTTCGACGTGCACATCGATGCGGACGGCCTGGCCTACCGCGGCACCTTCGTGATCAACCCCGACGGCATCATCAAGACGGCCGAAATTCATTCGAACGAGATCGCGCGCGACGTGAAGGAGACACTCCGCAAGCTCAAGGCTGCGCAGTACACCGCGGCGCACCCTGGTGAAGTCTGCCCCGCCAAGTGGAACGACGGCGCCAAAACGATTACCCCATCGCTCGACCTCGTCGGCAAGATCTGATCGACTCACCGAAGTAGCAGGGAAGGAGCTTCATGATGTTGGATGCAAACCTGAAAATACAACTCGGGGCTTACCTCGAGCGCGTGAAGCTGCCTTTCGAGATCACGGCCTCGCTGGACGACAGCGCCGCGGGCCAGGAGATGCACGACCTGCTGCGGGACATCGTCTCACTGAGCGACAAGATCACCCTCAGAACCGACGGCACCGATGCCCGCAAGCCGTCGTTCACATTGGCCCGCACCGGTGAAGCGCCGCGCATTCGCTTTGCGGCGATCCCGCTTGGGCATGAGTTCACTTCGCTGGTGCTGGCGCTGCTGCAGGTCGGCGGCCACCCGCCGAAGATCGAGGCCGACCTGATCGAGCAAATCAAGAACCTCGACGGCGCTGGTTTCGGCAATGAATTGCGCTTCGAAACCTATGTGTCGCTGAGCTGCCACAACTGCCCGGATGTGGTTCAGGCGCTGAACTTGATGGCGGTGCTGAACCCGCGCATCCAGCACGTGACGATCGACGGCGGGCTGTACCAGCAGGAAGTCGAGGCGCGCCAGATCCTGGCGGTGCCGATGGTGTTCCTGAACGGCGAACACTTCGGCCAGGGCCGCATGGAGGTCGATGAGATCGTTGCCAAGCTCGACACCGGCGCCGCGGCGCGCGATGCTGTCAAGCTCAACGCCAAGGCCGCCTACGACGTGCTGATCGTGGGCGGTGGCCCGGCGGGTGCTGCTGCGGCCGTGTATGCGGCGCGCAAGGGCATCCGCACCGGCATGCTCGCCGAGCGAATGGGCGGGCAGACGATGGACACGATGAGCATCGAGAACTTCATCTCGGTGCTCGAGACCGACGGGCCGAAGTTCGCTGCCGCACTCGAGCAGCACGCCAAGCAATACGACGTCGAGATCCTGAACCTGCAGCGCGCCGAGAAGCTGATCCCGGCGGCGGAACCCGGTGGTTTGATCGGCGTGCAACTGGCCAACGGCGCCACGCTGAAGAGCCGCACCGTAATCTTGTCGACGGGCGCGCGCTGGCGCGAGGTCAACGTGCCGGGCGAACAGGAATACCGCAACAAGGGCGTGGCCTACTGCCCGCATTGCGATGGCCCGCTGTTCAAGGGCAAGCGCGTGGCGGTAATCGGCGGCGGCAATTCGGGCGTCGAAGCGGCGATTGATCTGGCCGGCCTCGTCGGCCACGTCACCTTGTTCGAATTCGGCGAGCAGTTGCGTGCTGATGCGGTGCTCGTCAACAAGCTCAACAGCCTCGGCAATGTCACCATCCACACACAAGCGCAGACGACCGAGATCACCGGCGCCGATGGCAAGGTCAACGGCCTGAGCTACACCGACCGGAGCAGCGGCGAGGCCAAACATGTCGAGCTTGAAGGCGTGTTCGTGCAAATCGGTCTGGTGCCGAACTCCGAATGGCTAAAGGGC